>NZ_JBRREK010000020.1:0-80114 GCF_056760235.1 Stenotrophomonas sp. STEN018 | reverse complement strand
TCCAGCGACACATTGCCCCGCTGCCGCGGCAGGCAATCCTCGATACGCGCGAATTGCGCAGGCGTAAGTTCCATGCGCAGTATGTTAGCACGTAGTGTTAACAGGCCCTAGTTGGCCAGTCGGCCTGAGCGTTCCAAGCGGTGAGCACTTCTGCATTCAGCCATTGCCGCAGCTCCTTGCCCGTGGTGAAGGTCGCCCCGGTATCAGCGACTGCTTTGATTGCAGCCAGCCGCGAATTGAAGCCGGCCTGGATTAGGATTGATGCAGAGCGGTTGAGCGTGCCGGTCACGACTGCCGGGACCGCAAGGCCAAGTTCATGGTCTTCTAGGCTCAGTCCATGTGCGCCTACCTCATCGCCATTTGCGCTGGCGCGGACCCTAATTGCTTCCATTGCCCAGGGCAGCCGGTAAACAAGGGCTCCTTCAACAAACTGAAGCACTTCCGATGGCTGATCTCCGCCCAGCGCGGCCAGAGGCTGCCCCATCAGCCAAGCACGCAAGATGTCGCGCCAGTTCGCCGGCAGCGGGTCGGGTATGAAGGGATAGAATGTGAATACACGCTCAGCGAGAACGGTGATAGAGGTGATTGCGACTTCAGCGTCACCCTCAAGGATCGCGCCATTGGCTTGGATGAGAAGTAGGTTGACTTCGGAGGCTATGGCATCGAGGGCATGACCCGTCGTCAGACCGACGCCTGCCAGAAAATAGCCACGGCGTTGAACGGCCGTCGACTGATTCCAGATCAGCCGGCTACGGGAGGAAAGACCTGCCTTTAACAACTGCTGGAATTGAGTATCCAGACGCTCCAGACGTCGCTGCCACAGAGAAGATTGGAGGATGTCGTCCAAGGCAGCCTCGATCCCTTCATTGGGAATGTCGTTTTCCCCAATGAGACTGAGAATGGCTGTATCGAGTGTCGCAACGTGCCGCTCCCAATCAGCCAGGGCGCGATTCCGGTCTTCCGGCTCCTCATTGCGGATCTCGGGAAAGGTCCAGGCAGCGGCGCTGTTGACAACATAGTCAACGAGCTGATTGATGTCTCCGCCGATGCGCGCATGCATCCGTGTCAGCAGCACCGCGACCAACTGAACGAGACCGCTTTCCATATCGCGCGCACCAAGGTCGGTGATGAGCGCTTCCCAGTTCCGCCGCTTCTTGGGGATGTCGTCGAACATTGGGAAGAGGACGATGCCCTCGACGTCGACATAGGCGCGTCCGGCGCGCCCGATGACGTTCTTGAACTCGCTGATCTCGATCCGCTCGCCGGCGCGGTGGAGCGAATACATAATGACGGCGGTCGCCGACAGATTGAGACCTTGGGCCAGGGTAGGCGAGGATATGGTGACCTTGAGGACGTTCTCGCGCAGCAGGCGCTCTACCTCCTTGCGATAGGCCGTCGGCAGGGCGCCATGGTGAAGAGCGACGCCGAGACGCAGGCATTTGAGGATGGCGCTGCCGGCGCCTAGCCATTCCTCGCCCAGCGCGATCGCGGTGTTTAGCACGTTAGGATCGGCCTCGAGCAGCGTGCGCAGGGCGCCGCGCTCATGCAGATCGACGATGACGTCGGCGAACGGCTCGACGCTGCGCCGCTCGGGGCAGAAAACGAGGACGGTCTGACCGTCGTCAACAAGCCGCCAAGCGGTCGCAAGGCAGAGTTCGCGCTGGTCGTCGGGAAAGAGCCGAGCGCGGCGACGCTTTGGTGGAATCCAGTTGGGCGGGGCAGCGCCGGTAAGGAAACGCTGGACCCAGGGCCTCTCGTCGCCGACGTGGAGGTTGAGTCGCGCGGTTGGCGACGTCCAAACAACCTCGCCGAACCGTAGCCGGGTCGGCCGCCAGTCATTCTTGATCAGTCCTCCCGGATGATCACGGCGGAGCCAGCCGGCGAAGTCATCGAGCTGGTCGCCATCGGGCAGGATGGCCGAGAGGCAGACGATTCGGCGCTCTTGAGCATCAGCACGACGCAGAAGCCGCTGAATCTGCACCTCGTAGCGAACCTCGCGCTCGTTGAGGCCGATCATGTGCCCTTCGTCGAACACCAGCAGGCCGACATCATCGAGCAGCGAAGGATCGTTACGGAGCGCGAAGTCGAGCTTCTCTGGCGTCGCGACGACGATGTCGCGCTCGCGAATCGCGTCCTCGTCGAAGCCGCTAATGCCGATGCTGCCATAGAGGGCCGAGATGGTCTTGCCGAGGGGCCCGAAGGTCCGTTGGAGCGTGGTTTCGGTCTGCGCCGACAGGGCGCGCAGCGGCGTGACAAACACGACCCTCTTGCCTCCGGCTAGGCAGCGCAGGATGCATAGCTCGGCGATGCGGGTCTTGCCGGCGCTTGTCGGCAGCGACACGACGAGGTCGTCTGATTGGTCGACAGCGCGTGCGGCCGCCTCGGTCTGTGAGGGCCATAAGTCGATCTCCGCCTTCGCCCGACGTTGAAGCAACGCGATGAATAGCTCGCGCAGACGCGGCCAGTCGGCCGCAACTCCACCAGCGGACTGAATCGGGACCCTTTCGTGGAACGTGTTCGTCCAGAGGTCCGAAAGCAGGTGGATCGCAACGCGATGCGCCCACCATTGGGGCAACATGTTCATCTCGCTGCAGATCGTCAGGCTTACGCGAAGCCGCTCCAACGCCTGATCGACGAGCACTCGCTCACCGCGTTCGAGCGCGAGAAAATAAAGAGACATGGCGGCCATGAAGGCATCAGTGAGCGCGGCATCCAGACTTTCGAAAAGGAAGTCGTCACCACCGGCGTCGGGCTGCACGGCAGCGCCCTCCGCTTGGTCGAGGTGGGCCTGGATCTCAGTGGCGATCCGGGCATCGCTGCCTTGGCCGGAGACCCGGTAGTCGAGAGTGCTGCTGCGTAAGGCACTGAAATTCCTTCGCATCAACTGAGCCAGCGCCCGCTCGATCGGTGAGAAATTCTCATCTGCCTCGACGATTGCGAGCAGTGAATAGGCGCGTGCGGACAGGTGCGCAAGATGATAGGCGGCCGCAGCCATAACGAAGTGGAAATCGCGATCGGTCTCCTGGCGGTTGCCTTTTGCCATCACCGCTTCAAGAGCCGTGGCAGCCTGTTCGAATGCCGCGCGAGCCTGAGTGTGATCGCTGCCGACCTCACGAAGGCGCAGGCCGAGGCCGAGCAGGGCATAGGCATAGCTGTGCAGGTCGTAGCTAAGCTGCGGTGCGAAGTCCGGCGCGTCGGGCGGAAGGGTGCCATCACGCCAGATGATCGCGCGGGCCTGCCCGCGAGCGAGCAGTCGGTTCCGAAAGCCGGCGGCCGTCGCCTCGGCGATATCTGCGGCGATGGCCTCAGGGGTTGTTGGCATCGGCGATCACTCGATCGTAAACAGCGCCGATAAAGGCGCCATGCCCTTCCACGCGAAGTCCGATCATCCATTGATTGATAGGCCCGGCATATGTCTGCAAGGAGGCGGCTAGCAGTGCGTCCGGGGCATTGCCTGAGAATGTGAAAAGCAGATGCTGGACACTCTGCAGCGGGATGCCATGCTTGAGCAGCGCATCGTCGATTGCATCGGCTAACTGCAGATTGCCGAGCTCTAGGAGGCGCGCGGAAACAAACTGCAGTGCGTGCGCCGAGGGCAGTCCTCCATCTTTGTCCAGCCCGGCGCGGGCTTCGGTCAGGACTTGTGCCGTCAATGAGGCGCGACTCTTTGCTTCCGTTTTCAGGAAGCGAAGACGTTGAGACTGAGGGTCCTGCAGGATGCCAATCACGTCGTCGCCACGCATCGCCATATTGCGATGGTCTTTCCAACGCAGGCGTTTGATCGGCGCCCTGTAGCCACCGCTGTGAGCATCGATCCATTCCGTCGCGTAGATCTCGCCGAGGTCGCCGGACCGAATCTGCTTCGTGGTCGGCAGTTTGCCTTCGATCAGGGCCGCGGTCGCGGGCTTGCCGAGCCGCACGAATGCGCGTGCCAATTGCTCTTCTGAGGCGTAGTGCGAGGGCACGATAGCTGCCGTCGCCTCGATGCCGACCCCTAGGCTAGGGGCCTGCCCGGTCATCACACGCCGATGGTGGATCCCCACCATCGTATCGACCGAAATGCACCAATGATGAAACTGGGCCATCCTCGCTCCTAATTAGTACGAAAAAAGGTCGCGTACGCGTATGAACGGTGCGCCGGTTTCTGCGGCGCGGCGGACTTTGCGTTCGAGGACTTGAGTGAGCGGGATTTCACGGTTGAGCATCTCGTAGAGGTCGAGGCCGTCCATGCAGATGACCCGTTTGCCGCGTCCAAAGGCGGCGAGGCCGTCTTCGGTGAAGCCGCTGTTGCTGACGAAGAGGCCACGGGTCCAGGCCGCTTTCTGCTCGATCTTGCCGTGAAAGGTGTGCAGTTCGGCGACGCCGATCGGCGGGCCACACCATTTTGCTTCGAGCAAATAGATCTCGCTCGCGAGTTGAAAGCTGCCGTCGATCTGTTCGCCGCGCAGTCGGAACGGCTCTTGGGCAGCGAGTCCGAAGGCGTCGAACAACCCTTTGAGGAAGCCCTCAAACGCATAACCGCGCGCATGCGGCGCCAAGACCGATACCTGCAGTAAGTCCGCTTTGATCTTGGTAATGGCCGCGCGGTCGACGGTAAGAGACTGGGGGCTTTTTGAAGGCCGCGACGGTTTGGAGTCGCCCGTTAAGCGGCTGATCAGGCCTTGATAGCGGGCCTGGGCATTAGTGACGGGGTCGGCGCCGCCGGAGCGGGTCAGATACTCGCTGCGATGCTCCCAGAGCGCTTCTAGAGTGCGAACGGCGGTCTCATCATCGCAGGTCTGAAGGAAATGGCGGAGGCGCTTACCCTTCGAGCCGCCATTGACCGCGTGCTTCGGATCGTCGATGTTGACCTTGAGTTCGGAGGCGAAGAAGTCCGAGAAACTTCTGTCGGAAAAATCCAACACGAAGCCTGGGCCCCGGACGAAGTCGACGAGGTCGTCAATTAGACGTAGGTCAATGGATCGAACCGAACTGATGAAGCCCCCCTTCCCTGAAAGCAGCCTTGAGAAGCTGTGGATTGCATCTTGAAGCATCGCAATCTTCGCAATAATGTCATCTCACGAAGGCCATGTCTCGTCAAACATCATTGGTACCGGCGCTAGTCACTACACACGTGAACCCTTGACCCGCGTCTTGAATGTCCGCTTCTGGCCGAAAGCCTCCTTCCGGGGGTTGCTGATCAACGTCGACCTGCTGATTGTCGACGGTTGGCTGGTTTGAGTGATCAGCCCCGTGAGTCTGCGCAGTCACCGGATCGCATCTCAGCTTAGTCTTGCGTTGCTGCTACCAGAGGCCTCCCCACCAGGCGCACCGGGTCGAATGAAAACACGTGCTCCAGCGGCGCATCATGGCAGCGACCAACCAGCCGGTCCGGAAACGCCGCCCGCCCGGAGTCCAGGTCGACCTCGGCCGAGCAGATCGGACACGTGCCCCAGTGGCGCACGACAGCAAACTCACGGGATCTCAGCTTCCGCCCCGGCACCGGCATGGTGCGAAGCTGTCCGTAGAGCTCGCTCATCGCCAGATAGGACGGCCCCGCCATCGTGACTCGCTGCGTCGGCAGGCGGAACACCGGCAGCGACACCCACCACAGCCACCCAGTAATCAGCATCGCGAGACCGAGCTGGGCTGGCGCGGCGGTGGTCACTGGCTGGCCCTTTGCCCATGAGGCGTACAGCCACCACCAGACGAGCCCAATCAGGGCCATGTTCAGGACGACGCTGCCGATGAGCACGTAGCCGCGCCATGACTGCACGGGGAACGGCCTGCTGCCCACCGTCAGCCTCAGCCACAGGGCTGGCTTGACGGGATCCATCTGGTAGCGAACCAGGGTCGAATCGATCTGTGATGAGGCGCTGTCCTCCTCAGGCTCCGCCTCAATGGTCCGGTGAAATTCGAAGGACAGCCTGGAGGGCAGCCCGCGGCCCCCGCCTTTCTTGACCACGAGGTGTGGCGTCAGGGAGCAGCCTTCCTGAGCGCACCTCTGGCGGATCTGTTCCTGGCGTGATCCCCACCAATTCTCCAGCTCGGTCGCCCGGAACGCCTTCAAGGAGGTATCTCCAGCCCCTTCCAGCTCCTGAAAGAGCGCCCGAAGGGTCGTGGTGTCCGTGTCAGGAGGCGGTTCACCGCGCGAAACAGCGGTCAGGGTCGTGTCCACGACCTCCCGAAGCACTCGAGCATTGCGCTGCTGGCCCCCCTCCCGATCCAGCCAATCAAGCGCCAATTGGAGGGATTTGACCTCTGGATTACCCGTTTGGGCGGGTTTGGAGCTGTTTTCGTCCATGGTTTGCCGCGAATTTTTGCTTTCCCTCCGATCAAGGAAAGCACCATGGATACCATCCCAGAGCCGTTCTCACTCCGCAATCCGTCCGGCAACCCGCAGGCGCGGCGCGGCGGGTTTCGAGTCCCGTTCGGGCTGAAAGACGGCCGGATCTGGGCACCGAGCGAGGTGCCAAAGGGCAAGGCGTGCGGCTGCGTCTGCCCGGCGTGCCATGCGCCCCTGGTCGCAAAGGCCCAGGAGAGCAGGCGCAAGCGCCCCCATTTCGCCCACCTGACCGACACCGGCTGCCAGACCGGTCGCGAAACCGGGATCCATGAGCGGGCCAAACAGCTGATCGCCGATCACCAGCGGCTGGTGGTCCCGGCTTGGACCGGCGACCCCATCGACATGCCAAACCCGCCGCGTGCCCGGGACGAGGATGGGCACCTCCATTGGGGGCGTCAGGTTGACCGACCGGCCTGCAGCATGGAGCTGCGCGACATTGAGATCGAGCGATCGTTCGGCACCTATACGCCCGACGTCGTTGGCAGGGATGAAGTCGGCGAGCTCCTGATTGAGGTTCGTGTGACCCATGCCGTGGGCGACATCAAGGCGGAGCGAGTCCAAGCCCAGGGCCGGAGGATGGTCGAGATCGACCTTTCCCAGCTGCACCGGGACATCCCCCATGATCTGGCGGCCTTCGAGCATGCGGTGCTCGATGACGCTGCCAACCGCAGCTGGATCTCGTGCCCCGAGGCAGTCGCGGAGTGGGAGGCCTACAAGCTGGAGCTGGAGGAGCAGGTTGCGGCAAGAAACCGGGAGATCGCTGAGCTGCGGAATCAGATGGTCAAGGCCGCCAAGGCTCGCCAGGAGCGCGAGGCGAGCCAGGCCAGGGACAAGGAGGGTCGGAGGTCCTACGTGCGCCGACAGAAGCGTGCACAACACGCCGCGGATCTGGGGCAGCTGATGGAGCTGACATCGCCTGAGCGAGTCGACGGGCTTCTACGCGAGTACCGGATCAGTGCAGAAGGCCGGGTCAGTGAGCTCCTGGACTCCGTTTCCCCGGCGGTTCGGTCTGCCTGTCTCCGCGCCCACGAGGATGCCTGGATCTTCGGCGTGGATCCGGCGCTTTGGCAGCTCCTGGCCCACTGTCATTTCGTGGCACAGCGGCGACCGGGTGACCGGTTCAACCAGAGGGACGTCGCCGCCTGGGTCCGCCGCAGCTTCCATCCCGAGCGGGAGCTGTACAGGCTCTTCGTCGCCCAGTACGCCAATCGGGCCGAGGCCCAGCGCGCGGGATTTCGCAAGCGGCGACTGGCCTACTGGGTGTTCACCGATGAGGAGAACGACCGGATCCCGAACTTCTACTCTCCCGTCAACGACTTCATCGACCGGCTGGAGTCCGCTCGAGTCATCCGGAAACTGCCGGCGCCCAAAGGCGAGTGTGAAGTCCTGGCGCCGCCGTCGACGGGGTTCATGCCTGCAGCGGCAGTTGGAACGGGGCTGTCTCCGGGGGGCTGGAAGTAGGAGTAGGTGGCCTCAGCCCAGCTTTTTTCTTTTTGTTTCAATGGGATAAGGTGATTGCGTCGTTGTTGACTACGCCCGAAAAGATGAACAAAAACTAAACAAAAGTATGGCAGTAGGAAATTACTGCAGAATTGCAATTGACCTACTTCTACTCGCGGTGCAATCTACGCTCAACAGCGGAGGGCACTGCAATGCACAAGACAAGGCATTTTCAGCAGCGGATGGGCCAGCGGGGCATCAATCAGGCGATGATCGATCTGGTGCTGGGGTACGGCGAGAATGAGGGCGACAAGGTCGTCCTGAGTCGCAAGAAGTCGGAGCAGCTCCGCGAAGCGCTCCGCACTCTCATGAAGATCATGGACAAGGGGGGACTGGTGGTCGTTGCCGAAGGCGACGCCCAGATCACCACGTACAACTACACGGGCAGGGGGCACTGATCATGGCCAAGGACAATGCCGGGCAGGTCCTGTTACAGGTGCAGGAACACTTCCGCAGCACCTCTCTCCGCCCCGATGAATCCAGGCTGCTGGCGTTCCAGTTGCTCACCTGGGCGCATCTGTCGGCTAAGGGCAGGCTTGCTGCCGATGTCACGCTTGATACCGCTCTGGCCCAGGGAGGCGTCGATGGGCTGCTGAGCGTACTCAAAAAGCTGTTCTGGCAGCCCGGCGCGCTGGGCGTGGCGTTCTTCAACGCCACTCGATACGTCGAGCAGGCAAATGATGCGGTCTTCGCCGCGCTTAGAACTGTGAAGTACCTGGTCGACGGTGGCGTGTTCGAGAGGTTCGCGTCGGTCGATGTTGCCGGGGACCTGCTTGGTGACGCCTTCGAGGGTTTCGATGTGCCGGTTGAGCTGGCACGTCTGATGAAGGACCTGGCGATCGATGAATCCACGCAGTCGGCATACTTGCCCTGGGAAAATAGTGGCCGGCTTGTCGGTGTGCTGATGGATCATTCCAGCCTGCGCGTCCACGCTGAAGTACACGCGGGATCGCAGATTGCTGCATTGCTGGCCCTGTTTCGTGATGCGCCTACAACAGTTGCGTCAAGCGATCCGCTGCGCGCGCCCGCAGCAGTCCATGGGGGACACCTGGAAAGGTTCGATGCAACCTTGTCGATTCCCCCGATAGGAATGACGAGCGGCGTCGATGACGTGGTGATGCAAGACATCTACAGCCGTTTCCCTGCGGCCAAGGCGAGCACGATGGGCCTGATGGTGCAGCACATGGCAGCCCAGACGGACGGGATCGCCGTGATTGTTGTTCCGAACAGTTTTCTGTTCAGTTCGGGCAAGGATCGGGATGTTCGCGATTACCTGTTGAAGCAGGGCTGGGTCGAAGCAGTCATCGCGATGCCCAATGGAGTTTTCCAGTCCAGTGGGCTGGGGACATCCATGCTTGTGCTGAACACGCTGGCATGCCATCGCCGCGTTGGGTTCGTGGATGCATCGCTGCCGCATTTCCATGCGCCGGTGGGGAAGGGGCGGGTGGTGCTGCAGAACACCGACTTCATTCAGGACTTCTGCCTGAGCCTGAGGGGCGAAGCTGACACCAAGGCACCCGCTCAACGCCAAGAGACGGGCTCGTATGCGGAAATGGTCGGCGCGGATGAAATTTTCGCCAACGATGCCACGCTGGATGTCGGTCGTTACGTGATTCCAAAACAGCAGCGCGAAGCGCAAGCGCGCCTGGAAACCCTGCCAACCGCAACACTGGAGGATGTGGTCCGCATCCTCATTCCGGTCTCCAACAGGGATCGCGGAGTGGATGTGGCAGAAGGAGTCGAGGTTCTCGAAGTTGGGGCCGCCGATCTGCCCAGCACCGGCTACATCCACACTCCTGAAAAGAGCGTGAGAGTGCGCTTGGCGACCAAGCGTTCCGGCAATCCAATGGACATCTTCCTGCGGCCGCGTGATCTGCTTTTGGTCGTGAAAGGCACCGCGGGCAAGGTCGGCATCGTGCCGGACAACGTGCCGCCACCGGGAGAGGGCGGCTGGATCGCAGGGCAATCGTTTGTGGTCCTGAGGGGGGAGAGGCCTGAAGTGGACCTACGTGGCTTGGGCTTGTGGCTGCGATCGAAGATGGGCCAACAGGTGTTGGAAGGCATCAAGACCGGCGCAACCATTCCGATGATGTCCATCAGCACGCTACGAAAGCTCAAGGTATTTGCACTGAACGCGTCCCTGGCCGATGCGGCGGTCGATATTCTGGAGAGAGAAAACGAACTGCAGATGCAGATCGAGGGTTTACAAGCAGAGCAAGCCGAGATCGCCGAGGACTTCTGGACTGAACTTCTCGCAGAACTGCAGCAGACGCACAAGGATCAGAACACCGCATGAACATCCAGCGACTCGAAGGCGACCTGTGGCAATCAGCAGACGACCTCCGCGCCAACTCCAAGCTCACTGCCAGCGAATACTCGATGCCGGTGCTGGGGTTGATCTTCCTGAGACACGCCAGCAACCGTTTCAACGCCTACCTGCCGGACATCGCCGCCGGGATCGACCCCAAGGTTCCCGCGTCGCGGCGGGAGGCGCTCATCAAGCTGGGCTTCCAGGGCAAGGCCGCCATCTACCTGCCGGAAGCCGCGCGCTTCGAGCACATCGCCAGCCTGCCGACCGGTGCCAACGTAGGCGAGGCGATCGATGCAGCCATGGACAGCATCGAAGCCGAGCATGAAGTCCTGCAGGGAGCACTGCCGCGCGGCTACGCCGCGTTCGAGCCGGACCTGTTGGCACGCCTCATCAAGATCTTCGACGGGGAGGCGATCCGCAACGCCACTGGCGACGTGTTCGGGCGCATCTACGAGTACTTCCTCAACAAGTTCGCCATGACCGGGGCCCAGGAGGGCGGCGAGTTCTTTACCCCGCCATCCCTGGTGCGGATGATCGTCAATGTCATCGAGCCCGACCATGGCCTGGTGCTGGACCCAGCTTGCGGATCAGCGGGCATGTTCGTGCAGTCCGGCCACTTCATTGAGAGCCATGGACAGGATCCGCTGGATGCCGGCGTGGTCTTCCATGGGCAGGAAAAGAGCGATACCAATACCAAGCTGGCCCGCATGAACCTTGCGGTTCACGGCCTGGATGCCAGCAATATCCGCCAGGGCAACACCTTTTACGACCAGATCGAACCACTGATTGGCGAGTGTGACTTCGTGATGGCCAACCCTCCGTTCAACGTGGATGGGGTGGAGACCAAGAGGGTCGAAGGCCAGGTTGCGCCCGATGGCCGCTTGCCATTCGGCCTGCCAGGTTTGGCTGCCAAGACCGGGGCGATCTCCAACGCCAACAGCCTCTGGATCCAGTACTTCTACGCGTACTTGAATCCGACGGGCCGTGCCGGGTTTGTGATGGCTTCCAGCGCCTCGGACGCCGGGAACAAGGACAAAGAGATCCGCGAGAAGCTGGTCAACACCGGCCACGTGGATGTAATGGTCGCCATCGGCAACAAGTTCTTCTATACCCGCACTCTGCCTTGCACGCTGTGGTTCTTCGACAAGGGCAAGCCGGAGTCGCGCAAGGATACGGTGCTGATGCTCGATGCGCGCAATGTGTACACGGTGGTGTCGGCGCGATCGCATGTGTTCAGTGAGGAGCAGCTCGCCAACCTCAACGCCGTGGTGTGGCTTTATCGCGGACAAGGGGACAGATTTGCCGCCCTGGTAGCCCGCTATCAGCAGCATGCAGATGGATGGCTGAAGGTGCTGCCAGAGCGCCTGAAGGCTGACACGGCGGCAATCGAATCGCTGGCGCGCCACCTTACTGTGTTTGCTAAGGACGCGACGCTGACCGAACTTAACGACGGTGTGGATGACGAGGCCCGGATCGATGAAGCGACGCTGGAGACCTTCAGGGAAGAACTTGACGCGGCTCGGGAGGGCGGCAAGGACATCGGGCAAGCCGTCGCAGACCTTGAAGCGGCGGTGACGATCGCATGCAAGGCGATTGCAAAGGCCAGGTCAGAAAAGCTTGCCAGTGTGAAGGCCGCGCAGGCCGTGCTGGAGGACCTTGCGCCTCATTTGAAGTCCACGGCTCGGCAGCTTGAGACTCGGCACAAACAATGGCTGAGGCTGTTGGACAAGGCTGAGAAGGAGCTGCGCGCGCGCAAGAGCGACGCGTTCGATGCCAAGGCCATCCGCGACGCCAGGCGCGCCTTGCTAGCCGCCGACCAGAATCGGAGAGAAGAGGCTACGGTGCGCGATCTGGCGTTGGAGGCGCTGAAACGGACCAGCTACTTCATCGCGCAAGCGCACTGGCTGCTGTCACGCTTTCCTGACGGTGTATTCGTGGACGTTCCGGGCCTGTGCGCGGCCGTCACCCGTGAGCGCATCAAGCAGAACGATTGGTCGCTCACGCCGGGGCGCTATGTCGGCGTCGCGCCGATCATCGAGGATGACGAGGAGGGGTTCGTCGACCGGATGCGGACTATCCATGACGAGCTGGCGGAGTTGAATGAGAGGGCGTCCGAGCTTGCGGCGACCATTAGCGCCAACTTCAAGGAGCTGTTGGCGTGACGATGCTGTCGGAGTGGATCGAGTTCAATCCCAGGGTGCAGATGGAGAAGGGCAAAACGTACCCGTTCGTGGGTATGGATGTATTGCTGCCGGGTAAGCGATTTGTGAGCGCAGAACAAGAGCGAAAGTTCACGGGAAGCGGTGCAAAGTTCTGCAATGGAGACACGCTATTCGCGAGAATTACACCGTGCTTGGAGAACGGGAAGATCTCTCAGTTCATTGACGAGCGTGGTGAAAATGGGGCGTTCGGATCCACCGAGTTTTTTGTTCTTCGTGCGATTCCCGGAAAGTCGACGCCAGCATACGTGTACTATCTTTCGCAAACGGACTTGCTCCGCGGGGTGGCGATTAAGAGCATGGTTGGTGCGTCGGGACGCCAGCGAGCAGATGTGCAGGTGCTCCGGGAGCTTCAGTTGGAAGCGCCGACGCTGGAGGTGCAAGTGCGGATTGGCAGTGTACTTTCGGCGTACGACGACCTAATCGCCACCAACCAGCGCCGCATCGCCCTGCTGGAGGAAGCCGCCCGTCGCCTTTATCGCGAATGGTTCGTGCACCTGCGCTTTCCGGGCCATGAGACCGTCAATGTGATGGATGGCGTTCCGGAAGGATGGGCTAGAACTGCTTTCTCCGATGTTGTACAGATCAATCCGAGAACACCGTTCGAGAAGGGTGTCGAACGCCCATTTGTCGAGATGGCCGCATTGTCCGAAAGGTTAATGGTGGTTGGGGAGCGCTCGTCGCGAGTCATCAGTGGCGGAGCGAAGTTCAGGAACGGTGACACGTTGCTGGCGCGTATCACTCCTTGCATCGAGAATGGAAAGACCGGGTTCGTCCAATTTCTGGAAAGCGACGATGCGGTTGCCAGTGGATCGACAGAATTCATCGTGTTGCGAAGCTCAAAGGCCAATCCGTGGTGGGTTTATTGCACGGCACGTGAGGAAAATTTTCGCGAGCATGCGATCCGCAGCATGTCCGGCTCCGACGGCCGACAACGCGTGAACACCGGCTCGTTCTCGCAATTTGAGGTGCTGCTGCCGCCCCAGAATGTGCTCGAACAGTTCGCCGCGATGGTGGCGGATTCGTTTACTCAGGTGGAGCAACTGACCAATCAAGTCAAGACGTTGGCCAAGGCTCGTGACGCCCTGCTCCCCAAACTGATGAGCGGACAGCTGGACGTCTCCGGCATCCCGCTCCCGGACCTGAAGGCTGCGTAGCCACAATAGGTGAACTTGCCAAACATAAATGAATACATTAAGGTATTCATCCGAATAGTGTCGGAGCTAGCCATGCCCATCACCTCACAGGACATCGTGCCCTTCAACAAGGTCCGCGCCGACCTGACCCGGTTGGCTGATGAAGTGCGCGCGGGTCACGAAAAGATCATCACTCGCAACGGCGAGAGCTACGTGGCGCTGGTGGATGCCCGCAAGTTGGACTATTACCACCGGCTCGAACGCGAAAAGCTCGCCCGGACCAACTCCCAGCTTGGCCTGTTGAATGACGTTGCCATCGGCTTGCAGGACCTCCGTGCGGGTGAGCCGGGCATTCCGGTGGAGGAGGCCAGGGCGCGCTCGCAGGCCCGGCTGGACGCGGCGATCGCCACTCGTAAGGCGGGCACCTGACGCATGGGGGTCTTCCTGGGCGCGGCTTACGAGCTCAGATTGGACGAGGCTGTCGCGCATCTGCTGGACGTTGGCGCGGATGCCGCGGCGCAGGCGCTGCTGGACCAGGCCTACGAGGCCCTTCCCAAACGTCTGGCGCAGGCACCGCGTATCGGACGCGAGTTCATCGTCCGCAACCCCGAAACGTCCGAGGTGCTCGCTGCCTGGGCGGCCGTGCGTGAGCTGCTGGGCGATGACATCGAGCTGCGCGAGTACATCCTGGGAGACTACCTGGCGCTGTATGTCATCCATCAGGATTGCATCCATCTGCTGACGCTGCGCCATCACCGCCAGTGCGGCTTCGATTTCAGCGAGGGGTGAGGGGATGAACGCAAGGGGGGATTACAGCGAAGACGGGATGATCCAGAAGCACGCTGCTGCGATTCTGGACGATCTCGGCTGGACATCGATCCATGCCCAGGCTGAAACCGAGGACAGGCCGCATCTCACCGGGCGCAGCAGCTTTACCGAGGCAGTGCTCAAGCCGGACCTGCGGGCAGCGTTGGAACGCCTGAATCCCGGCCTGCCGGAGGAGGCTTACCAGCAGGCCATCGATCAGGCGACCGCACACGACCATGCCAAGACTTTGGTCGCGATCAACCAGGACAAGCACGAGCTGTTGCGCAACGGCGCGCTGGTCTGGTTCAAGGACCGGGCCGGACGCGCCGTGGAGCGCCGCCTGCGGCTTGTGGACTTTAGCGAGAGCGGGCTGGACAACAACACTTTCAAGGCTGTGCGCGAGCTCTGGGTGCGCGGCTCGAAGAACTACCTGCGCCGTGCCGACCTGGTGGGTTACGTCAATGGCTTGCCGCTGGTGTTCGTCGAACTCAAGCGCTTCGATGTGGACTACAACGACGCCTACAAGAAGAACTACCGCGACTATCGCGGCACCGATGAATCCGGCAAGCAGGCCGCGATCGAAGGCACCATCGAGCAGCTGTTCCACTGGAACCAGTTCGTGGTCTTCTCCAACGGTCATGTCGCCAAGTACGCCAGTATCACGGCCACGCCGGAGCATCATTACCAATGGAAGCGGCTGGATGAGAACGACCCAGAACCGGCCAAGACCACGATGCAGCTCCCGATCCTGCTGCGCGGCATGATGGACAAGGCGCGGCTGCTGGATATCGTCGAGAATTTCGTCCTGTTCGATACCAGCGAAGGCAGCGCCAGCAAGATTGTTGCCCGCAACCACCAGTACCTGGGGGTGAATCGCGTCATCGCTCGCCTGCAGTCGGACGATGAGAAGGCAAAAGCCGAACTGGCGAAAGGTCAGCTCGGCGTGTTCTGGCATACGCAGGGCTCAGGCAAGTCATACTCCATCGTGTTCCTGACCGAGAAGATCAGGCGCAGGGTGTCAGCGGCTTATACCTTTGTGGTCGTCACCGACCGCACCGAGCTGGACGACCAGATTGCCGGCACCTACACCCACTGCGGGCGTGCCAACGCGAAGCATGACCAGGCCCAGACCGGCGCCAGCCTGAGGGCAATGCTCCGGGACAGCAATCGCAGCTACGTCTTCACCCTGATCCAGAAGTACCGGGAGCGCGTGACCGAGCCCTATTCGGAGCGCGACGACATCATCGTAATCAGCGACGAGGCGCACCGCAGCCAGTACGGGCGCCTGGCCCTGAACATGCGCAAAGGACTGCCCAATGCCAAGTTCCTCGGCTTCACCGGTACGCCACTGATCGAGGCGGCGGAGAAGCAGCTGACCCGAGAGGTGTTTGGCGACTACGTCTCCGTTTACGACTTCCAGCGCGCGGTCGCCGATGGTGCGACCCTGCCGCTGAAGTACGAGAACCACGGCGAGAAGCTGAAGATCGTTGATGACGATCTGAACGAGAAGATCACCCGCTATATCGAGGAAGCCAGGCTCGGAGCGACGGCGGAAGACCCTTGGACGGACGAGAAGGAGGATAAGCTCTACCGGACCTTGGCCAAGGAGTACTCCATCTTCACCTCGCCCACGCGCCTTGACGCGGTGGCGGAGGATTTCGTCAAGCACTACTCGCAGCGCCGCAATGCCGTGGCCGGCGGCAACAGCAAGGCGCTGATGGTCTGCATAGACAAGATCACCTGCGTGAAGATGTACGACCTGATCGCTGACAAGTGGAAGGTACTGGGCGACGTGCTGGAGAAGGAGCTGGTTGCCGACGAGTTGGCTTATACCGCCAAGTTCCCTGATCGCCCCTTCCCGAAAATCATGCAGCAAAAGCGTGAACGCCTGGAATGGATGCGCGAAACCGAGTTCTGCGTGGTGGTCTCCAGCGAGCAGGGCGAGGTGGAGGAGTTCAGGAAATGGACCAACCATCGAGGTGAGCCGCTCGAAATCGCGCCCCACCGGGCAAAGATGACCTCACGCAACCTCGAGAAGGACTTCAAGAAGGCCGAGAACCCGTTCCGGGTCGCCGTCGTCTGCGCGATGTGGCTGACCGGCTTCGACGTCAAGTCACTGGCCACCCTGTACCTGGACAAGCCGATGCAGGGCCACACGCTGATGCAGGCGATTGCCCGGGTCAATCGCGTCGGCGGGGGCAAGGCGAACGGCCTGATCATCGACTACAACGGCATGATCAAGAGCCTGCGCAAGGCGTTGGCGACCTTCGCCCAGGGCGACCGTGACGGCAGGGTCGAAGTAGGAGAAGGCGAGGATTCAGGCTATTTGGAGGACGACAGCCAGGGCATTGCCGAGTATGCGGAGAGCATTCGGCACGCGACCGAGTTCCTGGCCGACCTCGGGTTCGAGCTGCAGGACGTGATCGATGCCCAGGGCATGGACAAGGGCGAGAAGATCCTGGAGGCGTGCGACTTGCTCGCGGCCAGCAATGAGCGACGAAAGACGTTCATGGTGATCGTGGAGGACGTTGCCGCCAAGTACAGGGGTCTGTTCCCGAATCCGGGCCTGTTCGCCTATGACGCCCAGGAGAGCGCCCTCAATGCCATCTACAACAAGCTGCAGGCAGCACGTACGTCGCCGGACATCACCGGGTTGCTACAGGGCTTCTACGACGTGGTGGATCTCGGGATCGGCCTGGAGCAGAGGGCCGGTAAGGCACCTGCACAGTTCGATCTGAGCACCATCGACTTCGATCGTTTGCGGGTTGAGTTCCAGAACATCAAGCAGAAGAACCTGGTCGCGCTGAACCTCATGGAGAAGATCGACGAGCGACTCAAGGCCATGCTGGAGGAGAACCCGACACGGGTCGACCTGTACGAAAAGTTCCAGCGCATCGTGGCCGAGTACAACGCCGACAAGGATGAGGCCGAGATCCAGAAAGTGATGGGGGAACTGTTCGCCACCCATGACGAGATGGACGAGGAAGCCAGGCGCTTTCAGCGGGAAGGCCTGGAGACCGAACAACAGCTTGCTGTGTTCGACCTGCTGCGGAAGAAGTCACTCGGCCGGAAGGATCGCGAGGCGGTCAAGAGGGCGGCCGTCGAGCTGCTGGCCAGGCTGGAGGAGCGCAATCTGCTGATGGGTCACCTGCGCGACATGGCTGCCAAGCAGGCGCAGTTGCGCCACGAGATCGAGAACCACCTGTGGGCCAGCGGAATGGCCGACATGGGCTATTCCGAAGACGAGGTGGTGAGCAAGGGCGATGCCGTGTTCGCGTATCTGTTTGCCGGTGCTGCCAGCGGCAGTGCGCGGATGCTTCACTGACGCGAGTCAGTAGGCCTCCCCTCAGGCCAATATCGTCGAAGATCTGGCTAAGTTGCTGAAGTGAGTAACTCTCGCCATCTGTCTTCAGTTCCACGAACCAGTGAAAGTAATTTTTCACCCGCGTAACACTACCCTATGAGCAGGGATAGATTCGATGAGTGGTAATCCACAGTAATCAGTCCTGGGTTGTCCCCATAGTGATAGGGGGCAAAGCCTTCGCGCACTTACCGTTTCCTCACGGATCATTTCAATTGCTCAAGACCGGCCAAGGCAACCTGGCCGGTCTTTTCATTTCCGCAACCAGCAAAAAGGGTAGTGCATCGATGGCAACGTTTCATCTTCAAATCAAGAGTGGAGGTAAAGGAACCGCAGGTGATCATGCGGATTACATCGCTAGAAACGGCTTTCATCGCAGACACGATGATCTGGTTCATGCGAGCCATGGGAACCTGCCGCATTGGGCGGCCAATGATCCGAAGGTTATGTGGAGGGCCGCGGACAAGTACGAGCGCAAGAACGGTGCCGCCTACCGCGAGGCGATCATCGCGCTGCCTACAGAGCTGACATCAGAGCAGAACGCGGCCTTGGTGGACGATATCGTTGCGAAGCTGACACCTGGAAAGCCATACCAGCTTGCAGTCCATGCTCCATCATCTTCGCTGGAGGGTGAGGCAAATCCACATCTCCACCTGATGACGTGTGATCGCATGGATGATGGAATCGAGCGCTCTGCAGGCCGCTTCTTCGCTCGGCACAACAGCAAGCGTCCGGAAGATGGTGGGCGCAGGAAGGCCAGTGGAGGACGCAATCGAATGCAGCTCAGGGACGAGGTCATTGCGATGCGAAAGTTGGTGGCGGATACCATCAATCAGCATTTGGAGATCAACGGGCATGCTGCGAGGGTCGATCACCGGACGCTCAAGGAGCAGGGTGCTGACAGAAGGGCTGAACGCCATCTCGGGCCGGCGAGGATCCGAGGGATGTCACCGCAAGAGAAGGCCCAATACGTTTCGTTACGTCGAAATGGCAGGCGCGATTCCGTCTGATCTGCCTTGGGGCGCCGATGGGCTGGCGGGTCAGTGCCGTGACCCTCGCGGTGTGCCGGCAGGCCTGCACTGGGGGCGATTTGCGATACCTGTAGCAGAATCGCACCTCGTGCAGGCCTGTCGGCGGACGGGTAATGAACGAAGCCGCCCCGTAAACGGGGCGGCCACGATTGCTGTAGTTGGCAAGGTCTCCTATTAGGTGGTGACCTGGCTGAAGACGGCCCCGTTCAAGTGGATCCAGAGCCTGCCCTTTCCTCGGGCGGCGTCCTGATGCACCACGCGAACAGAGTCCTCCATCTGCAGTTGGTGGAGCGCCGCTTCGAAGCGTCCCTGGTTCCGGATCGGGCCGCTCTTTCGTACTTCGTTGCGCAAAGCCACCCCATATCCTGCACACCAGTAGCGCCTCCACAGGTACATGACCAGAGTACGAACATCCCTAGCCTGCTCAGGCTCGTGATTCCTGTCTCCGAATACATCGAGGAATTCTTGGAAGTGCCAGCCCACGACTTCCAGCGCCCGCTCCAGAGTTTCCTTACTGATCAGGTTGCCCTCTTGTGCGCTGAAGTGATGCAGGATTGCGGCAACCCGCCCCGTGATCTCCATCGATTTGGATGCGAAGTCCCGAATGCTGGCCAGATCACCATCCTGACGCAGGCGCGGTTCGATCGCGTTCTGAGTTTGCACCCAAAGTTCTTTCGCCTCTTGTCTGAACGCGAGCGTCTTACGGGTGTTATCACCGGCGATACGACGTGCATGTGCGGCCGCGAGAAGCTCGCTTACACGCCGATGGAAGCGGGGCAGCTGCTCCCAGGCAGGTTCCTCAAGTGACATGAAACGGAAGCCCTGTGTGGACGCGGGCCAAGCGACGAGGTATCGCGCAAGGTGACCTGATCCGCGAGCCATCTCGCCCCGCTTGTTCATGAACTCCCTGAAGACCCGTTCCTGCACCATCATGCTGATGGTCAGGCGGGGATTGGTGACCACGATGCTGTCGTCCGCGCGATCCAAGGTCAGTGTCGTGGCGCCGTCCCAAGCCTTGTTGAGCGTGCCAAGCTTGTTCATTGCACCTCCTTTGAGCACGATTTCGCCTTCATCGCTCAGGATTGCAATCGACTTGCCATCGCCCTGCATGCTTTCCATCAGGGGGCGTTCGGTGATGTTCTGGTGCACGATGCGACTGAGGACAGGTCTGGCGGGCTCACGCGCGCCATGGCGGATGAGTTCTTCACGGAGTTGCTCGATGTCGTCGTCCATGCCGTTGTCCAGTGCCTTGGCCACCTTGCGTTGCAGGGACGCCTCCTTTGCATCCCAAAGGCGCCGATCTGCCTTGTGCGCGAGCACGGCCTGGACGTGATCCCGTGCCACCTTCTCGTCGTGCTCGTAGATGGGCGCGCCAACAATGCTGTCGGTGGCAGACTTGCGTTCGCCGGAATCGGCAATGATCAGGACATCCAGCGAAACCGGGCGGATCTGGCCAGTGGGAAGTTCGACATCCACATCTCCCTGCGAGGCGATGGACATCGCCGTGAGGAACGAACCGGCGATCAGCGCGTCGGGCGCTTTCAGGTTGTGCTGGACTTCCAGGATCGCGTCCCGGATGACGCTGTACATGGCGTGGATGGGGTAGGCGCGAGGAAAGTAGGGAGTGTTCATTCCGTACCCTCCTCGGCACCGCCGGAGCCCGGAATACCGCGGATCTTCTGGGCCTCCGTCGCCATCATCTCCTTGAAGCGGGCAGGATGGAGCTTCAGCCCTCTTTGCGCGAGGGTGGCCAGGATCGCCTTTTGGGTGACGTTCTTCTCGAGCATTTCGACGATTGCCGGATAAAGCAGCGAGAACAGCTGCCCCTTTCGGTGCTGAGGGTTGGACTGCAATTCCCGAAGCGCTCCCATGATGTCGTCGGCTTCGGACTGAAGGTCATTGTTGATGTCGTGCTGCATTTTTCTGTACCAAGATTCTTGTGAAGTGATTCGCCACGTTGTGAGTGGCGGGGTGTGGCAGGGAGCGTCTAGAGCAGCGCCCCGCAGGACAGTCGCGAACCAGTCGCGCATCTACTGTCAGTCCACACCCCCTCTGGCCTGCATCAGGCCAAGGATGTAGTCGTCAATCTCGTGCTCAATGAATCCGACGCTTGAGCCGTAGCGCACGGGCTTCGGCAGATCAGGGTCGAAGTAGGGTGATTTCCGATCGAGACGCGTGTAGAGCGTGGAGCGCGCGAGGTTCAGGCGCTTCGTCGTCTCGAGCAGGGAAATGATTTGGAGTCGCTGCGAATTCATGAGTGTGTCGGCAAGCTGATGCTTGGACACACGTTAAAAATTCGGAGAGAAAGTGCCGATCCCTAGCAGGTGCTATACGTTTTTATAGCAGCTATGATGCTATCTAATAGCCGCTATTCAACGAAATCGTGGCGCCAGCGTTGCCGCTCACGGCTTGCATCCCTACGAATCTGCATTGATCAGTGCCCGCGGCGGTGTTCAGCGGGTTCGTCTGCTGGTGGCCGGCAGAACGTTTTTAACGTCGCTTCGCTTGAGCAGCGCACGCCACTGATAGTCAGTTGCACTGAATCCGGGAACTTCATCGGCCACTTCAAAGAACCGCCGATGGACCTCCTGGCGATTCTTCCATCCGTTCTTGGGTGTGGCGGCAATGAGTTTGCGGGCGACAGCGTCTTGAAGCTGCTTGGCGTTCTCGCCCTTCTTCAATCCGCCTTTGCGGCCATATTGTTCTAGCTTCGCATTGATGGCCTGTTCTGGCGTAGCCAGGGACTCGGCTTCATTGATGCCAATGAGGTAGCCCAATTGCTCCGATGCTTGGACGAGATAGGACCAGGCAGCAGATTCTTGGTTCTCTTGGATGGCGGAGTGGGCTGCATCCAGCAGCGCGATCACCGCTTCGCGCTTTATCCCGTTGAAGAAGATGACGTCGCTGCGGTTGGACGTCTCGGGTGTCCTGTCGAACGTAGCCGCGAGTCCTGCCAGGGTTTCCTCTATGCTCTTTTGTTCCACACGCACTACCTTCGACATCGACTCATGTACCTGAGAAGCTTAACGCGGCGACCTGTGAGCTGGTGCGCTCGACGCGGTTTTTGAATCGACCGAGTGACCCAAGGGGCATTTTTAGTTCCGGTTGAAGCCGTGGTTGCGTGATAGCAGAACGGACTTCCAGTGGCTCTCCCTTTCGCAGAGATCGGCCTCGGTTGCCGACAGGTCAGCGATTTCCAGGACGGCAAAGCGCAAGGCGTGCCGCCGTTCCTCGGATGCCTCGATGCCGAACTCCTGGCGCAGGGCGACGTTGCCCCCGTGCCCGTTGGCGGCATACGCGCACCAGCGCCGCCAGATGCCGTCGGCGCCCGATGCCTTGCCAACGTAGAGCCGGCCAGTGGCCGTGTCGGTGATGACGTAGACCCCCTTCACCGACGACAAGGCCGCGCTCCAGGCGGCGGACTGGTTGCGCACCACAATGTCCAGCTGCGCCTTGGTGAGGTTCACCGCCTTGAAGCCTGGAAAGTCTGCGATCGACAGTCGCTCGGGTAGCAGTTCGACCACAGTGAGATCGTTTGCCAAAGTCTCCCCGCGGAGGTAGGAAGGCCGTCCCGTGTAGACGCTTTCCAGATAGAGGCGACCGACCCACTCCTCGCAGGAGGGCACCCGCTCAAGGGTGTAGAAGTAGTGGGGCTTTGGGTCGGCTTCTTCCACATAGTCGATGGATCGGAATAGTCCAGCGTAGAGCCAGCGCGTGGGGGAGCCCGCGTTGACCAGCGACACGACGAACTCGCGCTGGAAGTTGCGCTTGGTCTGCCAGCGCTGCCACCAGTCGAATTTCCCTTCCAGGAACACGTCCAGCGGCCGCTCGTTGCCGTTGTAGCGCGCCAGGTGGACCTTGGCCTTCGACGCGTCAAACGCGGGCTCCCATACTTTGAGCAGGTCGAAGAGTCGCATCGGCTTAGAGCCCCGAGTGGCGAGCTTGGCACCGCGCCGCGTGATCGGCCAAGTGCGCCGCGTTGGGGCGGTGGGCCGGTGAAGCGGGCAAGGCCAGCGCCTTGCCCTGCAAGGCGGCGTAGTCGGTGGTGAGCAGGGACGGCGCCAAGGCCACCGTATGCACGGGGGTGATCCACAGTAGTTGGCAATCGAAAAGCGTGTGGAGGTCGGCGCGCAGCAGCAGGCCGTTATCCACCCGGTTGGTATGTATGCCCTTGTAGGGCAGCACGTGCGCGGCTTCCAGCACTTCAATCGCCGAGCACCCGGTGATGGCGCAGCGGCCGCCGTAGGCGTCCAGCAGCTTGGCGCGGAACAACGGCTGGCCGCGGCGCTGGGCCACGGCGCGCATCGCCCACACGCGGGCGTCGTGGTCGCTGTCCACTGGAGCGGTGAACGCGCCTGCCTGCGCGTCTGCCTCCACCCGCGCCTGATCGTCCATGATCAGGGGTCTGGCTTTCCACTTTCCGTCGCCACCCTTTTGCAGGTCCACGTGCCCGTGGTCCGCTGGATTGAACAGAACGTAGCGCGTGCGCCGCGGCGGGCCGGGATCGACCAGCTTGAACAAGCGGTCGTGCGGGTGATCTTGGTCGCTTCGCCAGTTCGTGCGCGAGTAGTTGTAGTGAACTCGGCTGGGCGAATTGACCGTGAACAACTCCAGGTCAGCGCGGGCGTTGCCCAGCGGGTCGTGAGGGTGGCGCGACAGGTCCCACTCCTCGACCTCGGCCAGCGACGCGCTGCCCAAGGCCTCAATGGCGTCTACGGCTCGCCAATACTTGACGCCATCGCGTCCCGGCTTCTGTGTAGCGGCCATCGGCTACGTCCCCTGCCAATTGTCGCCACGGCCCATGGAGGTCAGCCCACGCGCGGCGCGATGAAGAAGACTGGATAGTACTTTCCTGTACAGCGTGGGACTATTGCTTCACTGCTCACAGCGATCGTCAGGCTTCGAATCCAGTCCCCTTCTGGGGAATGTGAGTAACGGTGCGAGTAACCGCAGCTGGCCGCCTGAGAAAAGTTCTTCCCCAACAATCTCTTGTGGAATGAATGTGATTGATGGTGGGCCACCACTAAACGCCTTGCGGCTCAACGGTTTATCCGTTTTGCTTCTTGGTGATGTTGGAGACTCCTGAAAAATGTCCCGAGAAATCGGGTATTTTTTTGCTTCGACGACTGGAACGTCGTGATCATGGGAGTCGAGCATTCCCTCGTCCTTATGATCGCCGCTTTGTTGCTTGACGGCTCTGTTTCCCGACGTGTCGGTGATGCCGCGATGCTTGAGGCCGTGCGGGCTGAATCACTTGGATTCTGCGTTGACGCCGTCGGTCATCGCAGCGGTGATCATCTTCTGCCACGCTGTATCTGGACCATCTTTCGTCACCTGGTCGCCGCTCTCTGCGATGAAGATAGGACGCTGCTCAGGCTTGAGCAGCGCGAGACGCGCGCTGTTGCGGTCCCGTGCAAGGATCTTTGCACGCAATGCTTTGGCGTCATCCCATGCCGCCCGTAGCTCAGGAGTCCAGCGCGCGATCTTGTCTTGGCTCCCGAGGTCGTCCCAACAAAGGCCGGCTCTGTCCAGGAAATCCTGGGAACTCCAGTCATCGGCGCTTAGTAATCGGGAAGGTCGCTTCCGGCCAGTGGGCGCACGTCTTGAACAAGATGCACCAGCACTCGTCCCGGCTCTTCGGTTGCAATCATGTGGGCCGAATTTTCAAACCACACTATTTTTTTGAAGGGCGCGTCGACCTTTGGCAGCCAAGAGGCGACGTTCTCGGAGGGCGTCGTATTGTCATGGCGACCCGCGAAAATGATGATCGGCGTATCGAACCTGGTGAAACCGGTCAGGTCCAGCTTTGCCTCTTGAGGAAGAAGAGACTTCAGCGACATGGACGTTCCGCTATCGATGGCCTCTATGTCCTTGTCCGAATATTCGGGAGACATTTCGATTGCATTGCCGTACCAGCCGTGCGAGCTCCTGCCGGCAGTCAGCCCTCCATAGTGCCCCGACCATTTCCTGAGCACACGGGCCTTCTCCAACGGCGTACTCCCGTCCACATTCGGATATGGGGCGATGGCCTCAAGCTCCTTGGTGGCCTGTGTGTTCCCTGCCTCTCGCGCAAACTGCAGTGTATTGGCGTATCCGACACGCTCATTGTCGTGACCGTTCAGCAGCTGACCTTCGCCCACGTACGCATAGAGCCACTCTGGATGGCGCTTGGCCAAGCTCAGCCCGAGCACGCTCCCCCAGGAATGTCCGAGCACAAACACTTTTTTCTTGTCGTAGTGCTTTTGCAGATACTGCACTACCTCGCCAGCATCAGAGATCATGCGCTCAATGGTCAATGTTGGCTCGACCAACTTGGCATCATTGGACGCGTGTGTTTTTCCCGCACCTCGCTGATCCCATTGAACTACCGTGAAGTAGTCTTCCCAGCCGGCTTGATATATCCAGCCCAGGGGCATTTCCACCGAACCCGGCCCCCCGTGGATGACCAGCAGGATTGGGTTTTGGCGATCACGTCCGCGAACGCTGATCCATTGCTTTATGCCCCCGATCGGAATCTCAAGCTGCTCCTGAACGCCATTGGGCGACACAATCTTCTGAATATCACCGATTGCAGACCTCACTTCTTCCCGCGTATATCGTTGGTCTTCTTCAGCCAAAGCGGAGGAGGAGTAGCAAAGAATTGATGCAGCCAAAGCGAACGCTATGTGTTTCATTGTTCGAGCCGATCCCTTTTTTCACGAACTTTACAGCAATCACAGGCAAGCCATCTCAGCTTCGCTGCACTTCAACGTTTGATCGTGAGAGGCTCGAATTTTGTCCAGCGAATCGCTTGCGATGGAGGCCGTCAGGGCCTTGAGCCCAAGATAGATATTGGTTTGTCTGACTTCACACATGCGTACCACGAGTTGGATAAGGCCAGCGCTTCAGTGGCTGTGTTGATCATGGGGTATCTCCCTTCTGCTGAACGGCCGGTGCTTTATACGGGCTGCCTTGTCCGATAGAAAGTCTTGTGCTCCTCGCGTGCCAGCTTGGGGAGTTGTAAGCAAGGCGTGCTGTATCAGCGGCGATGCGGCAGCCTGGAGCGGCTGCAACCTGGAGCAGCAAATCACCTACCCAGTGATAGTCGAACTGCAGTTGGTCGAACCTTGGAGTCTTTTGGCGGCTCGCGTGCTGCCGTGCCTGATACAACTCCTGCAGGGCTACATCTGCCTGAAGCTCATTGGCACGACGCACGACGCACGCGAATCCATTGTTGCGGCAGTGGTTGCCGTTGCCCCGACTCCGGACCTCGGTCGGCCACGAGAGGCTTGGCTAATGGTACCGATTTCGATCAGATCGTATTGCGAATCATTCGCAATTGACTTAACGTATCGCCCGCCGGCATCGCGCCGGGCCCTTTCATGAGACCTGTCGATGAACTTCCGTCCTTTGGCCTGCCTGCTGCTGGCCGCTGCGGTACTGCCTGCCCAGGCGCATACGCCGTACCTCGCCCCGGCCACTTTCAAGGTGCAGCCGACCAGCACGGTTACCCTCGATGCCAGCTTCGCCGAGCACTTCTTCGTGCCCGAAGTAGTCTTCGACAACAGCGAGTTCGTCGTCACCGATCCCGATGGCGTGCAGCACGCACCCGACGTGGTGCAGCGACTGAAGACCCGGGCCGTGGTCGAGCAGACCCTGCCGGGCAAGAAGGGCACGTACCGCTTCTCTACCGGCAACCGCCTTGGCGCCGTGTTCCGCACCTGGGAAGTGGATGGCCGCAAGGAAAGCAGCCGTGATCCGGCCAAGCCGCTGCCGGCTGGTGCCACCATGCTCTCGCATTACCAGAGCCTGTCGCGCTCGGAGGTCTACCTGACTGCCGGTGAGCCGACCCGGCAGGCCCTGGTGCCCTACGGCAAGGGCCTGGAACTGGTGCCGGTAACCCATCCATCGGACCTGTATGTCGGTGAGCAGTTCGTTTTCGAGGTGCATTACGACGGCAAGCCGTTGCCGGTACAGAAGGTGGAAATCCACGCCGCGCGCGGTGATGACGAGATCCAGCCGGCTCCGGTCGAACTGACCACCGATGCTGCCGGTAAGGCCTCGTTCGCCTTGCGGGAGCCGGGCACCTATCTGGCCCTGATCCGCTACCGCGGGCCGGCGCCGGCCGGGGCCGCCGCGCCGGAGTATGGCAATAACTACACGCTCAGCTTCCGCGTGCTCGAACCCTAAGCCGCTTTCCAACACGGATATCCCCGATGAAAACCTCCTTTGCTGTTGCCACGCTGCTGGCAGCGGTGCTGGCCCCGCTTGCCTCGGCGCAGGCCGCCGCGCCGCCCGTGGTATCGCCGACGGTTACCGCTTTCCTGGCCCAGTTCGATCCGGACAAGACTGGCGCAGTGAGCTGGGAAGCCTTCGAGCAGTTCCGTCGGCAGCGTTATGACGCCACCGATGCCAACAATGATGGGCACGTCGATCGCCAGGAATACGTGGACGAATACCTTCAGCGTTTCGACGTGCGCCTGGCTGACGCGCGTGCCGGCCACCTGCGGCAGACCGATACCCGCTTCAAGGCGCTGGACCGCGACAAGAACGGCAGCATCAGCCGGGCCGAGTTCGATGCCGCCGGTGAGCGTACCTGGGCCGGCTACGAGAAGAGCCAGGACGCCACCCGGGAAACCGCTGCCAGTGACAACCGCGATCCGCTGAAGATGCCGACCTCGCACACCGCCAACGGCATGCTGGAGTTGTACGACCGCAATGGCGATGGACTGGTTGAGCGCGCTGAATTCGATGCCGCACGTGGTGCGACCTTCGCTGCTGCTGATACCAATAGCGATGGCGTGCTGGATCTGGCCGAATATACCGCCGAGTTTGAAGGCCGGCTGGACGCGCAGCGCAGCAAGGTTCGCGACGCGGCAAGCCGCCAGGCCGGTGTGCGCTTCGCTTCGCTGGATGCCGACAAAGATGGCCGCATGACTTTTGCCGAGTATCAGGTGTCCGGAAAGCGCCTGTTCGACCGTGCTGACAGCAATGGCGATGGCATCGTTGACGCCCGCGATCCCGAGCCGGTTGCCGGTGCCCATTCGGCCAACGGCAACCGTTGAGCCCCGCGTACCGGACGCTGCATGCTACGGGTCGTTTCAGTTTCTGCAATGACACGGCGCTCGCGCGGCGCCGATGCCCCCCAGCCGGCATGGTCCATGTGATCGAGCAGCCAGGAAAGGCGTATTCCCGCCATTACCTTTCTGTGGAGATCTCCAATGAATGCAGCTGTATCCCTGCTTGCGCTGGCCGTTCTGGCCAGCCTGTCCGGCACTGCCCGCGCCGAAGCGCTGGCTGACGCGTCTAACCTGGACACAGTCCGGGTCGAGGCCGAGCGGGCAAAGAAGAGTAAGTCGCGCAACCAGAACGTGACCGTGCTCAGCGCCGCCGATCTCGATGCCGAGATGGCCAACAACATGGAAGATGCCATCCGTTACATCCCGGGCGTCAGCGTGGTCGACATGGGCCGCTTCGGTGACAACGGCTTCAACATCCGTGGGCTTGAAAGCGATCGTGTGGCGGTCATCGTCGATGGTCTGAGCCTGGCCGAATCGGTGGAGACGGCGCGCTCCTACGAGTTCTTCCGCAGCGGTCGCGGCGATGTGGACATCGATACGCTGAAGAGCCTGCAGGTGATCAAGGGCGCGGATTCGATCACCTCCGGCAGCGGTGCGCTCGGCGGTGCGGTGGTATTCACCACCAAGGACCCGGCGGACTATCTCAAGCCTGAAGGCAACGACACCCATGTGGGGCTGAAGCTCGGCTACAGCGGCTCCAACGACGAGAGCATGGGCACGCTGAGCTTCGCCAACCGTACCGGCATCGTCGAGTCGATGCTGGTCTACACCCGCCGCGAAGGTCATGAAAGCGAAAGCTGGTACGACAGCACGGTGGACCAGATCGGCGTCGGTCGGCGTACGCCGGATCCGGTCGACAGCACACGTGACAACCTGCTGGGCAAGGTTGATCTGCAGTTGTCGGACGCGCACACGCTGGGCTTCATGTACGAGCGCGGCCGCGCCCACAACCAGGTCGACAATCTTTCCCGCGTCTACGCGCCGGGCTACCTGGAGCGCAAGGGCGACGATCGCAATGACCGCGACCGTTATGGCGCGACCTGGCAGTGGCGTGCAGGCAACGCCCTGTTCGACACGCTTGATGCACAGCTGGATCGCCAGATCACCGACAGTCGCGGCGTTACCCGCATTCTGGCCGGCAGCGGTTGCCCGGGTGGCGGTGCTCCCTGCAAGCGCAGCGAAGACCGCGCCACCGAGCAGACGCTGGACCGCGCAGCGCTGGATTTCAGCAAGGTGTTGGAAGGCCCGGTGCGGCATGACATTGGCTACGGCCTGGCCTGGCAGCAGCGCGACATCGACTACACCGCGGTGGATACCCGTTGGAATGCGGCCGGTGACATTGCCAGCGTGGAGCATGACCCGCGCCAGGTGCCCATGACCGATGCACGCTCCTGGAACCTGTACGTGCGCGACAGTTTGAGCCTGTTCGACGAACGTCTGCTGCTCAGCGGTGGCCTGCGCTATGACCGCTACGACTATTCGCCACAGGTGGACAGCACTTTCGTCGACAAGACCGGCAGCGTACGTGACCTGCGCTTCTCTGCACCGAGTTGGCAGGTGGGGGCGGAGTTCCGCTTCCTGCCCGACCATGCGCTGTGGGCGCAGCTGGGCCGTGGCTTCCGAGCACCGAGCGTGGCCGACCTGTATTCGCCGACCAGCGCCAGCGCCGCCTTCGATGCAGTGAGTGGTGCACCGATCCAGCTGGATACCTCGATGTCGAACCCGGACCTGGATGCAGAGAAGAGCCTCAACATCGAACTGGGTTACCGCTGGACCATCGATCGCGCGCAGTTGGGGTTCTCTGTGTTCCGCGACCAGTACGACAACTTCATCGAGACGGTGACCACGGCGGTACCGCATGCCAATGGTTACCGCACAACGGCAACCGGCCCCGTGCAGTACACCTACAACAGCACGATGCCGATCAATGCGGGCAAGGTGACGGTGAAGGGCGCCGAGCTGGAAGGGCGCTGGCAGATTGCCGACGCGTGGTCGTCGCGGATGGCGGCGGCGTACAGCAAGGGCGAGAAGCACAATGGTGATCCGCTGGAGAGCATCGTGCCGGCCAGCGCGGTACTGGGTGTGCGCTATGCACCTTCGCCGCTGTGGAACGTCAGCGCCAACCTGACCCATGCCTGGGGCAAGAGTGCCAGCGACGCCTACACCACATCGGCCAATGGCACGCAGGTGGTACCGGCGTGGACGGGCAAGGCCGATGGCTACACGGTGCTGGACCTGACCGGCAGCTGGAACATCACCTCGCAGCTGCGGGTGACGGCGGGCATCTACAACCTGACCGATCGCGAGTACTACCTGTGGCAGCGCGTGCGGGTGATCAACAAGGGCAGCAACACGCTGTACGGCTACGTCAACGATGATGGCATTGGGCGCTACAGCGAGCCGGGTCGCAACGCCCGTGTCACCGTCGCGTACTCGTTCTGAGTCGTGGGGGCTGAGCCCCGCCCCTTGCCCCTGGAACAACAGCGCAGACAATGCGCTGTTGTTCTTTGGATGGGCCGGTGTGGTTCTACATGCAGGCGACAACGCTTCCAAATGTATCGCCCAACTCTACCCAAACACCGGCTAAGCTCAGCAATCCGTAACGGAGGCTGCTGGCAATGCCGATTCGCACAGTTCCAGGTCGCCGTCGCTTTATTGCGCAGTCCACCACCTTGGGTATTCTCGCTGTGCTGCCTCCGGCGCGGGCGCTGGCTGCGTCGTGCAAAGACACTGCCAACAGCTCATGGATTCCGAACGACACCTTCCTCGCGGAGCTGCCTCGGATCATGCAGGCCTTCGCGGTCCCCGGTGTTGGCATCGCCGTCGTGGAAGACGGTGCTGTGGCTTGGAGTCGAGGTTTCGGCTTGGCCAATGCACAGACGCACGCGCATATCGATGCGCGCACGGTGTTTGAAGACGCGTCGCTCAGCAAGCCGGTGTTCGCCTATCTGGTGATGCAGCTGGTGGGACAGGGGCGAATCGATCTGGATGTTCCACTGGTTGGCTATCGGCGGCCCGACTATCTCGGCGATCATCCGTGGCTTGCGCTGATTACCGCGCGCGATGTGCTGCGGCATACGACCGGTTTGCCCGATTGGCGCAAGTCGCCAGCGACTGAAAAGCTGGTGCCGATGGTCAAGCCTGGTACGCGCATCAATTATTCCGGTGAGGCATTCGTCTGGCTGCAGCTGGTGGTTGAGGCGATCACCGGACAGAGTCTGGATGAGTCCATGCAGATGCATCTGTTCGGCCCGGCCGGCATGAAGGACAGCAGCTACACATGGAATGCGGATCTGGCGGAACGCTCGGTCTATGGTCATTCCGCGCATGATCGTGTGGATGGCGGAACGCCACGCCAAGTGCTTCGCGAACAATGGGGCTTCGCACAGCAGGTTGCAGATCGTTGGGGTAAGCCGCTGTCCGCGTGGAAGTACGCAGATGCCGAACGTGCGATGCCCCAAGTGCTGACGCTGGCGTCACCGGGGTTGGTGACATGGCCGGGCGATATCCTCGCCAATGCAGCAGCAAGCCTGCGTACGACGGTGCAGGATTATGCGAGCTTCCTGAGTCTGATGATGGCCGGGCGACAACGCGCGTCATGGGAGATCAGCGAGGTTGCGCGGCAGGCCATGCTCACACCGCAGATCAGCTTGCCTGGGCGATGGACCGAGAAAGGGCTGGGTTGGAATACAGAGCAGACCCGCGACGGCCCGGTTTTTTATCACTCAGGTAGCAACAGCGGCATCTTCAAGAACTTCGCGGTGGGTGATGCGCAACGCAGACGCGGGATTGTGGTGCTGACCAATGGAGGCAGCGGATCGTTGGTGCATCAGCGCGTGGTGCGTGCGGTGACGGGGTATGACCTGCTTTCCTACGATCTATAACCAAGCTTCTGCAACCTGATCGGTTGCAAAAGCTGCCCGGGCCGGATGCTCTAAGCGCCCCAGTTCGGCGTTTGATCCGGAGGTCATGGATCAACGAGGTGGTTCTGTTCAATGCATCTAACTACCCGCCATCGGCTTGGAACCCGGCCTTCCTGTGGCTGCCATCGCAGAATGGCTTGTTGCCGGAGTGTCCGCAGCGGCATAGCCAGGTTTCGGTTAGGCGATCGATTGTGCGACCGGTGCCGCTGACCACTTCGAGATTGCCGATGACGTGCAGTGGGCCGTTCCTGGTTGGATTCACCTGCAGCGGACCATCGCGTTGTGGCAATGCTTCGGATTTTTTCTCCGCCGGTTCGCCGGTGGCGATGAAACCGCACTCGACATGGCGGTGATCGCAGAAGGGTTTGTTCTGCGATTCGCCGCAGCGGCATAGCGTGGCGCGCATGCCTTCATCCTTGCCGGCGATCAGCAAGGGAGCGTTGAAGGCGAGGGGGCCGTTCTCGCGGATGTGTACCAGGTTCACTACCGGCGCCGGTTCGCTGTGCGTGCCGTCGTTGTATTCGTAGCGGATGGCGCCGGAGGGGCAGTTGCGCGCGATCAGCTCCACTTCTTCCGGGGCGACCGCATCGGGGTGGATCCATTCACCCACCACATTTGGCACGAACACGTCCGGATGGCTGAGCACGCAGTTGCGTGAGTGGATGCAACGCTCGCCGTCGAAGTGAATGGTGACGATTTTGCCGCGTACGGTTTCGGTTGCCATGGGCTGCCTCCGCTTCGGAATGCGCAGTGTCGCGCGGAAGAGGTGAAGGCGGGGCGTATACAGCCGTTTTTTTTGTGGGAGCGGCGTGAGCCGCGAAGCTGGGGCCAATGAAGTGGCGATCGGACGGGGCCCTGATAGGGGGCGAGCTTCGCGGCTTACGCCGCTCCCACAAGTTTGTTTGTTATCTGCGCACTGCCAGAACGCCATCCAGCGCCAGCTCGGCCTTGAAGCCGGCTTTCTGCAGGCGGTTGGCGACTTCGCGGGGGACGTCGCGGCCGCTGGTGAGCTTGTTTGGGGCGCCGGTGTAGTGGAACAGACGGCCGCCTTTGCGCAGCACGCGGGCGAGGTGGTCGTAGAACACCTGCGAATACAGCTCGCCGGCAATGCCGAAGCGCGGTGGGTCGTGCAGGACGGCGTCCATCGAGGCGTCGGCGATGCCTTCGATTTCCTTGGAAACATCACCATGGTTCAACTGCAGGCGGCCACCTGCGTGTTCACCATCGGGATCCGGTGACCACGGGTTCAGGGTGCGAAGCCACAGCACTTCCGGGCTCTTTTCAAAGGAGCGGATGGCGGCCACGCCTTCGTCCAGGCAGCAGGCGGCGAAGTAACCCATGCCGCCGCAGGTATCGAGCACCTGTTTGCCGCGTGGCTCCACCAGCGCCACCTTGCGGCGGGCGTCGTCCAGCGGCGAGATCTGCGCGCTGACCAGCATCTTGATGCCGTCGATCTCGAAGGTGGGGATACCCCAGTCGGTGGGCACCAGCTTGTACAGTCCGCTGCCGAAGCGCGAGGCGGCGCTGAACTCCTCGCCATCCCAGTAGTAGATGGTACGGTCCTTGAGTTTGGCCGGCCACGGGTAGCGCTGTCCGCGGTACTGCCAGCTGTCGGTGCTCAGACTGACCGGTTCCTGGCTGCGGCCAAGGTCGAGCGAGGTGCTGAACTCGCTGCTGCCTCTCTTCAGGGCGCTTTGCAGCTGCTCGAACAGGGGGCGGGTGAGCAGGGGGCCGGTGTAGTGGGGCATGGGGGCGAAGGCGATGCGGGGGAGGGAATGCTACCGCAGGGTGGGTTTTGGGGGTTTGGTTCTGCTCGAAGGGCACCCCTCCCCAACCCTCCCCTTGCCTGCGGCAAGAGGAGGGGGCAAAGGCCGCTTTGCTGCGAACTGGCAGGGTGTGGCTGTAGCTCCCTCCCTTTGCCGCAGGCAAGGGGAAGGTTGGGTAGGGGTAGCTTTGGACGTTCATGGAAGCTGGCCCAGCCAGCGCCCAGTAACCCAAGCAGGCATAATTCGCGCCCCTTATTTCGATCCCGCCAGCTCTCCCAGCGCTGGCGGCCAGCCCGTATGTCCTTCCTGCATTCTGAACTGGCGCAATGGCGCGCCAATCCCCTGCGTGAAATGTTGGCTGGCGCCGTGGCCACCTTCGCGCTGATCCCCGAGGTCATCGCGTTCTCGTTCGTGGCTGGGGTGGACCCGCAGGTCGGCCTGTTCGCCTCCTTCGTGCTGAGCATCGTCATCGCGGTGTTCGGTGGGCGGCCGGCGATGATCACGGCGGCTGCCGGCTCGGTGGCCTTGGTGGCGGCACCGCTGATCAGTGCGCATGGTCTGCCGTATCTGTTTGCCGCGGGTCTGTTGGCGGGCGCCATCCAGATCGTATTCGGCGTGCTGCGGCTGGGCGTATTGATGCGCTTTGTCAGCAGCTCGGTGCGCACCGGCTTCGTCAATGCGCTGGCCATCCTGATCTTTGCCGCACAGCTGCCGCAGCTGCATGGGGCCACGGCCGCAACCTGGGCGATGTTGGCGTTGGGACTACTGGTCATCTATGGACTGCCGCGGCTGCCTTTACCGGGCATGCGGGCGATTCCCTCGCCGCTGATCTGCATCGTGGTGCTGAGCGTGCTGGCATCGTGGCTGAAGCTCGATCTGCCCACCGTCGCCGATCTGGGCAAGCTGCCGGATGCGCTGCCGCAATGGATGGGTTTGCCGTCGTTGCCGTTTGATCTGGAGACGCTGCGCATCATCGCGATGCCTGCGTTGGCTATCGCGATGGTGGGCTTGCTGGAGTCGATGATGACGGCGCGTGTGGTCGATGAACTTACCGATACGCCAAGTTCCAAGAATCGTGAATGCACCGGTCTGGGTGTAGCAAATATCACCGCCAGCCTGTTCGGCGGCATCGCCGGCTGCGGCATGATCGGGCAGACCGTCGGCAACGTGAAGTACGGCGGACGTGGTCGGCTTTCGACCTTGTTTGCTGGCGTGTTCCTGCTGGTGCTGATGGTGTTGCTGAAGCCATGGGTTGGCCAGGTGCCGGTGATCGCACTGGTGGCGATCATGGTGATGGTCAGCGTGTCTACCTTTGATTGGCGCAGCCTTGGCGCCCTGGTACGGCATCCGCGCCTGTCTGGTGTGGTGATGGTGGCGACGGTGGCGGTGACGCTGGGTACGCACAATCTGGCGGCCGGTGTTGGCGTTGGTGTGCTGCTGAGCGGAGTGTTCTTCGCGTTGAAGGTAGCGCGCCTGCTGCGTGTGGAAGCGCTGGATCAGGCTGATGGCAGCCTTCGCTATGTGGTGCGCGGGCAGGTGTTCTTTGCGTCGGCAGATGCCTTCATTGATGCCTTTGATCCGCGCGTTGCTGAAGGGCGTGAGGTGACGATTGATCTATCTGGTGCGCAGCTGTGGGATATCACCGCAGTGGCGGCTTTGGAGAAGGTGGTCAGCCGCTATCGCCACCATGGTGTGAAGCCGCGTGTGCTGGGGTTGGATCGACAGGCGCGGGCATTGATGCGGCGGGTGCTGCGTGAGGGCGAGCTGGCTGTAGACGACCTGCCTTTGTAGGAGCGGCGTCAGCCGCGAAGCCGGTGGAACTGCCGATCACCAGGTTGATTGCAATTACAGGATCTTCTTCGGCCGGTAGTTCGGTGGCTTCGCGGTTTACACCGCTCCCACAAGCGTTGGCCACAGGTGATGCTGTTGTGGGAGCGGTGTAAACCGCGAAGCTGATGCACTTGCCGGTTGCCTGGGAGTTTGCAATTGCAGGAATTTTCTCGGCGGATGGTGCAGTGGCTTCGCGGCTTACGCTGCTCCTACAAACACTAGAGGGCTTACATCACGTCCCAGGCGTAGCCGCCGCGCTCCAGTACCGATGCCGCCAGCGATTCGACGATGTCATCTTCGTTGCGCTCCAGTCCCCGCACGTTGCGCGCCATGCGACGACGCGCTTGGCGGGCGAACAGGCGGGCGATCTTCACTGCGTCATCGGCCGCCGGGTGTCCCGCCTGCAACAGACTCTCCACGCGTGATAGCACGCATAGCCCAACGAACAGGTCGATGGCGATATCAGCCACACGCTTCTGCGCATGCTGCTGGTCTGCGATCTTCTTGCCGTGCTTGCGCAGCAGCCGGTCCGAGGCCTTGGACAGTTCCACTGTGTACTTCTCGCACAAGCGCGCCAGCGGCCGCAGTGCTTCGTTGAGTGGCGCGCGGATGCGGCCGGTGCCGTAGCCGGTGGCCTCGCGCACGCGGCGGCCGGCGTAGTCGCTGAGCACGCCGAAGCCCTTGATCGGGTCGTTGAAGATGCCTCCCACCGCAGTCTGCAGTTCGCTCAGGGTCGCGCCGACGCCCTTCAAACCGTTCAATGCCACGTACAGGCGCAGGATCTCGTTGGTGCCTTCGAAGATCGAGAGGATGCGCGTGTCACGGGTCATCTGCTCATAGGGCAGTTCGCGCATGAAGCCGTTGCCGGCAGCAATCTGCAGGGCTTCGTAGCAGCTGCGCTGCACTGCCTCGCTGGCGAAGATCTTGCTCATCGCCGCTTCCACCGAGTAATCGCTGCGGCCGCTGTCGATCAGGTGCGCCACCATCCACACCGTGCTTTCGGCTGCGAAACAGTCAGCGCTCATCTGCGCGATCTTCTCGCGCACCAGGCCAAACTCGGCAATCGGCTGGCCGAACTGCTTGCGTTCATTGGCCTGGGCGCAGGCCATGCGGATCAGTGCACGCATGCCGCCAACAGCACCGCCGCCCAGACCCGTGCGGCCGCTGTTGAGGATATTCATCGCCACCTTGAAGCCCTTGCCGACCGGGCCCAGCACATTGGCGGCGGGGACGCGCACATCGCTGAAGGCGACAGTGGTGGTGGACGAGGCGCGGATGCCCATTTTGTCTTCGTGCGGGCCGTGGCTGACGCCTTCCCAGCCGGCTTCGACGATGAAGGCGGTGACCTTGCCTTCGGGCGTGTCGGTACGCGCGAACACAGTGTAGAAGTCGGCGATGCCGCCGTTGGTGATCCAGATTTTCTCGCCGCTCAGCGTCCAACTGCCGTCATCGTTGCGCTGTGCCTTGGTGCGGATGGCGGCTGCATCGGAGCCGGCGCCGGATTCGGTCAGGCAGAACGCGGCGATCATCTCGCCGGTGGCCAGCTTGGGCAGGTAGCGCTGCTTCTGCTCGTCATTGCCGAACAGTAGCAGGCCCTTCATGCCGATCGAGCTGTGCGCACCTATGGTCAGCGACACCGAGCTGTCATGGCTGCTGGTCTGGCCCAACACACGTGCATAGGCGCCGTTGGACAGCTCCAGTCCACCAAATTCCTCAGGGATGATCAGGCCGAACAAGCCCATGTCACGCAGCGCCTGGATGAACTCCGGCGGCTGCTCGGCATCGCGGTCGTACTGGCGCAGATCGGCGGTCTTGTCGGCCAGGAACTGGTCGATGGCATCGGTCATCGCGCCCAGCATCTCGCGGTCACGCTCGCGGATCTGGGGATAGGGGAACAATACATCTTCGGCGATATGGCCAAAGAACAGCTGCTTGGCGATGCTTTCATCCAGGTTCTGTGCTGCAACGGTATTCACGTACGGCTCCTTGTGCTGCGAACGATGACGGCGTTTGTCCGATGATGACCCACTCTTGCCACAGGTTCACGCATTCGAAGGGCACAATCGTGGAACTCGTTGCGCTCTTGTCGGTCTCTGTCCTGTGCGTTTGTACCGTGACAGGGCCGGTTCGTGCTCTGCGTCGTGTTTCTGATGGAGTTGCATGCGTTCTGACCGTTCAGCCGAACCGCTATCGACCCGACTGACCGCCGGCGTTATTGCTTTGGCGTTCATGTCAGGGCTGGCGCGCCTTATGTTGCAGCTGCCGGAGCTGAACGTAGCGCGGGAAGAGACGCGGATCCAGCTGCGCTGGTTGGCGCCGTCAACGGCGCCTGCCGTGGCCTCACTGCCGCAACAAGCGACGACAGCGACAGCAGCCATGTCGCATGAGCAGGCAGCACCGGTCGCGGCAGTGGTCGATGGACGAGCAGTTGCGGCCAAGGTGCCACCTGCGCCGGTAGCGGCTGCTGCGAACGCACCTGCGGCAGCGCAGGCGGGGTGGTCGCAGCGACTGTATGGCAAGGACGGCAACTTGGCGGTGCCCCAGGACGGCGCAGATTCACGCCAGAAGAGTGCGACCGAACGCGTGTTCGAACACCGTGATGAACTGGCTACCGGCGTCGGCGAGCGGCCGCTGGAGAAAATGGTCTCCGGCATGTTCGAGGACAAGACCAAGCCGCCGACCCTGGGTCAGATGGGGGCGCGCTTGATTCACGGCCCGGACATTCAACCTGCGCAGGCACGGCGCCCGCCTGAGGTGGCGTTCAACCCCAACCTGCATGAGCGCAAGTCCGACCTCGGTAGCGAAGCCACCGGAGATGCCTATAAGGCGGCGCCCATCCGCTACGAAAAAGCGCCGGACATGAAGGGTGAGGCCAGCCGTCGCATTCGTGTTGCGCTGGGCGCACTGGAGCAGCGCTATCCACGTTGCAATGCGCAGCAGCGCGGGCAGTGGCTTGCCCCGGTGATGACGCACCTGGATGCACTGCAACGCGCCGAATACCGTTACAACAACGGGGCCGATCCGGTTGAGGCAGAGCACAGCCTGCTCAGTGCTGCCGACAGCGCCTACGACATGGCACGGCGCGCGCTGTGGGATGCCGAGCGACGCATGAAAATGTGCACTTGAGCGGAGGTCATCGCGGGCCAGTGGCGAGCCTTGCTGTCGTCATTGCCGGTGCTCATTGACCAGGCTGTGCGTCATGTGATGGACAAACCGGGACAAACCAGGACGACTTTCCTAAGCTATTGTCTTTAAATGACTTTTCATGGTTTTGCATGCCTAGAATCGGGCGTCTTCCCTTTCTGGTGTTGCGATGAAGTCGATCGGTCTGTTGTTCTCCACGTTGGCACTTGTTTCCACATTTGGCTGTCAGGCAACGCCGGTGCCGGTGCCGTCCGCAGGCGTGGGCGTCGCTCCCGGGCATAGCCATGCGCTGCCCAAGCACGCGCTGGTTGGCTACCTGCATAACTTCGACAACGGTATTGGCGTCTTGCCGGTCGGCAAGGTGGATGAAAGCTGGGACGTGATCGTGCTGGCCTTCGCCGATGACAAGGGCGAAGGCAAGGTGGCCTTCACTCCCGATCGCGCATTGGATCGCACGCAGCTGATCGCCGACATCGCCGCCAAGCGTGCGCAGGGCAAGATCGTGGTGCTGTCGTTCGGTGGCGAGCTGGGCACGGTGACCTTGAACACGCAGCGCGATGAGGACAACTTCGTCCGCAGCACCGCCGATGCGATCAACACCTACGGCTTCGATGGCATCGATGTCGATCTGGAAAAGATTGCCGGTGTGGTGCACGGTGCTCCGGTTACGCCGCACCTGATCTCGGCGGTGAAGCGCCTGCACGGCATGTACCCGAACCTGTATGTGTCGATGGCACCGGAGCACCCGTATGTGCAGGGTGGCTTTGTGTCGATGGAAGGTATCTGGGGCGCCTATCTGCCGCTGATCGACGGCCTGCGTGAGGAGCTGGATCTGCTGCACGTGCAGCTCTACAACAACGGCGGGCTGCCCACGCCCTACCGCGCCGAGAAGTACCCGGGTGGCAGCGTGGACATGATGGTGGGCTCGGCCAAGATGTTGATCGAAGGTTTTGATCTGGCCGGTGGCAAGGGGCGGTTTGCAGGCTTGCGTGCGGATCAGGTTGCCTTGGCGTTGCCGTCGGGTTTGCGCGCTGCAGGCAATGGTTATGCGACGCCGGCGGATATCAATCGCGCCTTCGATTGCCTGACCACGGCTACACAATGCGATGAGGTGAAGCCGAGTCAGCCGCATCCGGATTTCCGTGGGGTGATGACCTGGTCGATCAACTGGGATGTGGCCGATGGGCGTGCGTTTTCGGTGCCGGTAGGCGGGCATCTGCGGGCGGCGCAGGGGCGTTGATTGCGGTGGGAGCTTTTGCGGTTTTGGTTTTTAGTTGAAGCAAAAGCAAAAGCTCCCCTCATCCGGTGCTTCGCACCACCTTCTCCCGTGAACGGGAGAAGGGAAGGCTCAAAGCCAAGGCTCAAAGCCAAGGCTCAAAGCCAAGGCTCAAAGCCAAGGCTCAAAGCCAAGGCTCAAAGCCAAGGCTCAAAGCCAAGGCTCAAAGCCAAGGCTCAAAGCCAAAGCCCAAAGCTCAAAGCCAAAAGCCAAAAGCCAAAAGCCAAAAGCCAAAAGCCAAAAGCCGATCTATTTCGCATCTCTCAGGTCTGCGCCTTCACTCCACCCAGAAATGCACCAGCGTCACCAGCTCATCGCGGCGAAACCCGGGATACAAGCGCTCCATCACAGCCAGTAGTCCCGCAGGCGTACGACAGCCAGGATCATGCTCATCGCGCAGATCGGCTTCATCCAGGGCATCAAAAGCCCGCAGTTCGGTCTGCAGTGACAAGGGGCCAAGCGGGCGGCCTTCAGCCAGTTCGATACAGGCCAGCGCCACCCCATGCCAGCGGGCTCCTCGCCGTACGCTGGTGTTGCGTCCGGTATGGAACTGAGGGTTGTCGAAGCCGAGCAGAGGCACAGTCATGGGCGCTGGAATGGGCTGGAAAGCAGGTATTCATTCTGGGCGCGATTGGCGTGTTTTTCATCACCTGCCGTTCAAGCAGGCAGGCTCAGCATCGTTTCCTTCCTCACGATTGGACCTGGCCCCATGCCGCGCGTGGCCGCGCTTGTGCTGTTGCTGCTGTTGTACGGGCTGTGTGCGCCGTTGCAGGCGCGCACGGTGTACCGCTGTGTGCAGAAAGGCACGGTGAGCATGGCCACCGCGCCGGAGCCAGGCTCCAGTTGCAGGGCCATCGAGGTTGACGACAACGCTGTGCAGACGCCCAATCTATGGGGCAATTTCGGTGTGTTCAGCGGCACCCTGTACGAGCGTGAGCAGGACGGCAAACTGGTCTATTCCACCCGCAACCTGCCGGGCTCAGCGCCTTATCTGCGTTTCACCGTGGCCACGCCACCGGGCGAGCCGGCCCATGAAGGTCTGGGCCGGGTGGGCACGCCACAGTTGAATCGGCACGCCCCTCAATTCCGCGCTGCGGCCAAGGCGACCGGTGTGGACGACGCCTGGTTGCGCGCCGTCGCCCATGCCGAAAGTGCGTTCGATGAGAAAGCGGTGTCACCCAAGGGCGCGCAGGGCGTGATGCAGTTGATGCCGGAGACTGCGACCGAGTACGGGGTGAGCGATCCCTTGTCGCCAGCGCAGTCCATCAATGGCGGCGCGCGCTACATGAAATCGCTGCTGCGTCGCTACAACGGTGACCGGACGCTGGCGGCAGCGGCTTACAACGCCGGGATCGGGGTGGTGGCGCGTTATGGCGGGGTGCCGCCTTATGCGGAGACCCGGCAGTACGTGGACAAGGTGTTGGCCTTGTATGGGCGCTACCGCGAGGCGATGGGGACTGGGCCGGAGCGGCCGGCGTTGTAGTCGGGCCTTTCGGGATTGAGGAAGACAAAAGCGGAGCAAAAGCACCCCTCCCCAGCCCTCCCCTTGCCTGCGGCAAAGGGAGGGGGCGGATCGTGCAGTGCCGCTGCTTTGGCTTGAGCTCCCTCCCTTGCGCAGCAGGGGAGGGTTGGGGAGGGGTGCTCTGGCGTTGCAGTTCAGCCAGCCCCCATCTCAAGCAGCCGCAACTGCTCCCAGCCAACGTGATGCATCAGCTCGCGCACCACCACCAGCGCGGCCACGAAATCCGGCCGCTCCGGCAGGCCCAAGCTCTTCGCGGGCATCCCCGCCGCTACCTGCGCCAACTGATTGAACGCCCGCTCGACTTCGTCGATGTCCAACTCGCAGATCGCCTGCGACGGATAGCCCAACATGCCGGGCAAGGGCGCCAGCACCGCATCGGCACATTCCAGCACCTCCAGCGAATCCAGGCGCAGGGCCGGAATCCACGGCATCAAGGCATCTTCGGTACTGGCAATAGCCTGCTCCACTGCACGCTCGGAAGGCGGGAAATGCCGCAGGCCGGCCTCCAGCAGCGAGGACAGTGACAGTGGCAGGCTGATGTCCGTGGTCCGCCCGGCTTGCAGGCGGATCGCGTCTTCTTGCAGATATAGATGCATACGGTTCTCCACCATGCAGGGCTTTCGGCGGTTCCGCCGCGGGCCGTGAGCGTCTATCGTGCCGGGTCCGTAGTTGGTTGGGTGTACATGGATCGCAAACATTGGGTAATTGCCGTCATCGCCGTTACTGGTGCCGCGCTGGCTGCCAGCTTCGTGTGGGCACCACAGGCGCCAGCACCAGCTGGCCCGCCGCCTACGCCGCTGGGCTGGCAGGCGCAGATCGAGCTGCTGGGCGGCGACGGCGTGGCGGGCAACAGCGCAGGCAAGTCCACGCAGACCCGTTTCAGTGATCCCTGGGGCCTGGCGATGGGCGGTGGCGTGTTGTTCGTCGCCGATGCCGGTGAGAACAATCGCATTCTGTATCGCGGCCTGGACGGGGCCTTCCAGGTGCTGGCGGGTGGCATTGAAGGCTTTGCCGACGGCCAAGGCGCCGCGGCGAAGTTCAACACGCCTTCGGGCATTGCCTTGGATACGCAGGGCAATCTGTACGTGGCCGACACCGGCAACCACGCCATCCGCAGGATCAGCACGCAGGGCCAGGTCACTACCTTGGCCGGTGACGGCACGGCGGGCTTCGCCGATGGCAAGGGTGTGCAGGCACGCTTCAATGGACCGATGGGTGTGGCGGTGGGCGCAGACGGCAGCGTCTATGTCGCCGATACCTGGAATGACCGCATCCGGGTGATTGCTATCGACGGTACGGTCAGCACCCTGGCTGGTGGCGCACTGCCGGGTTGGGAAGACGGGCAGGGCGCACAGGCGCGTTTTGATACGCCGACCGACCTCAAGTTCGATAGCCACGGCAACCTCTGGGTCGCCGACCTGCAGAACAACGCGCTGCGTACGGTCAGCAGCACTGGCTTGGTCAGCACCCGCGTCGGCACGCCCAATGCCGATCGCGTGCTGTGGGGGCCGATGACCTTGGCCATCACCCATGACGATGTTGTCTACGTGGGCGAGCGCCAGAGCGGACGTGTGGTGCAGCTGTCTCCGCATGGCCATATGGTGGCGGTGGCCGGCAACGATGCGCAGCGCTTCGCGCGCCCGGCGGGGCTGGCGCTGGCGCCGGATGGCAGCCTGTTGTTGAGCGATGCCGATGCTTACCGAATCCATCACTTGCTGCCGCGCACTGCGGCGACGGCCGATGTGCCACCGCAGCTTGGCCCCTCGCCAGATAACCCGCTGCCCGCCAACCAGGGGCGCTGGCCGCTGGCGCCACAGCTGGGCTGGCATGAAGTGACCGGCACGCTGGGTGAGGTGCGCGGCAACTTCAGCGGCGAGAGCCGCCATCATCTGCATAGCGGCTTTGATGTGCGTGGTGATGTGGGCCAGGCCGTGCTGGCCGTCGCCAGCGCCAAGGTCAGCAGCCCGGCATCGACCTGGTCACTCGGTGGCCAGGCTGAAGGCCTGTCGCTGGACAAGCTCGATTACATCCACATGAAGGTTGGCCGCGATGCATCCAACCGTGCGCTGGACCCAGCGCGCATGCAGCTCGTATATGACGAAGCCGGCCAATTGGATCGCGTGCGCGTGCGCCGTGGTACGCGCTTCCAGCCCGGTGATGCACTGGGCAGCATCAACAACCAGGCACATGTGCATCTTGCAGTGGGCCCATCAGGATACGAACGCAATGCAGTGCGTCTTGGCTTCTCCAACTACGCCGATCATGTCGCCCCGAAAATCGATGACATCGCCCTGCTCGACAGCAACAACCAGCGATTGACCGAGAAGGTGGATGGCCGCCTGCAGGTGCCGCGCGATGGCGGTGGTCTGCAGCTGGTGGTGGAAGCCTGGGACCAGGTCGACAACAACCTGCCGCGACGCCGCCTTGGCCTCTACAGTCTGGGCTACCAGATTTTTGATGCCGCCGGCCGCGCGCTGCCCGGTTACGAACAACCGCGGACCAACATCGTTTTCAACCGCATGCCGCCACAACGCGAGGCGGTGAAGCTCGCCTATGCGGCGGACAGCGGTATCACCGTGCATGGCAGCAGCAGTACCCGCTTCCGCTATGTGCTGACCAATACCGTGCGTGATGGTCTGCTGGGAAGTGGTGAACTACAGCCGATGGAGCTGCAGCCGGGAAACTACACGATTCGGATCACTGCGAAAGACTACAGTGGCAATGAAGCCGCGCTGGGCAGCGCACTCGATATCCGCATTGCCCAGTGATTGTGCGAACGCGTCTGCTCGGCAGGTTGTTGAATGGCGGGTTGCACTGATCGGAAGTGGTCACGGATGGAGTCACCCGTGGCCACCTTGCTTCAGCTTGCTGCTTACCAGTCGTACTGCAGCTGCAGGCGGGCGTAGCGCGGCGTGGTGTAGTACTTGCCCGCCCGGTAGTTGTAGAAGTCAGTGATGGTGCCTACCGAGTTTGTCGAGTACTTGGTCTCATATACCTGCAGCGGTTTGATCGAGTTGAAGGCATTGAGCACCGAAAGCTGCATGCTCAGGCCTTCGGCCCACTTCGGTTTGTAGACCACGTTGGGGCTGAAGTTGAGTGTCCACGGCGTGCGGCCGGAGCCGCCCAGCTTGGAGATGTCGTCTTCGCCAATGTTGCAGGTGTGGAACACGCCCGCGTAACCATACTCGGTACCGAATGTGCCCGTACCGCCGCCCAGGCAGCTGATCGGTGCGCCCGACTGCACCTGGATGTTGGCACCCACCTGCCACTCATCGTTGAAGTTGTAGCCGCCGTAAAGCTTGAACGTATGGCGATGGTCGTTGAACAGATAGCCATCGGCACCGTACATGAGCTCGGCAAAGTCGAAGTCCGATGTGGTGCCGGTGTCGCTCTGGCCGTTGGTGCTCTTCACCAAGCCCTCGTAGTTGCCGCTGAGCTTGGCCCAGGTGTAGTTGAAACTGGCATACCATTTGTCGGTGTGCTTTTCTGCGGCGAGGGTCAATGCCTTGTAATAGCGCTTGGCATCGGGGCCCAGCTTGTTGGCAGCAACGTTGAGGTTTTCGGCGGTGCCATCGCCATCCACGTCCAGGGTCAGGCGGAGGTCGTGGCCGGGGTTGTACAGATAGCAACCTGGCAGGCCCTCGCGCACGCCCCACTCATCGCCCCAACTGGAGACATCATAGCCGGCGTCCTCTGCAGCGTTGTACAGCTCTCGGGTATCGCAGGTGTCATCAATGACATTGTTGACGCGGCGATAAGTGGCTTTTGCACTGAGCGTCCATGCATCGAGCCAGTTGTTCTCCGAGTGCAGCTCGTACTGATAGCCGAGAATGGCCTCATCCTGTGTATAGGGCTTCAGGGCCCTGGTGGCGACGGCCTTCGGGTCCGGTGTGGCGCCATTTTCGCCGTTCACCACAAAGTCATATGCGCCGTCGCCATAGGAGCCGGTGACGTTGGGTACGCCGGTGACCGCGTCAAAGCCGTTATAGGTGTAGTAGTTGTAGGTGTAGAACGAGGCAGATGCGGCGCGCAGAGCAACGTTGGCGGCGATCGGCAATGAGTAGCGGCCCAATGAGGCGTACAGCTTGCTGCTGCCATCGCCGAACAGATCCCACGAAAAGCCCAGCCGCGGTTGCCAGATATTGTCCTGCTTGACGAAAGTAGCGCCCGAGCCGTTTTTGTTCTTGAACGAATCGTTGCGCACGCCGACGTAGAGCATGAAGTTGTCGGTGATCTGCCAGTGGTCATCCAGGTACCAGGACTTCTGGTCGATGCCAATGCCGCCGCCAGTGCGGAAATTTATCAGGTAGGCATAGGATGGAGTCAGGCGCCAATAGGCGCCCGCCGAATAGGATGTACCTGCGGTGGAATCCCAATCTTCGTCGCTGTAGCCACCGCTGATCTTGTGCTTGCCCAATTGCCATTCCAGATCAAGGCGGGTGTTCTTGCGTTTGTCCTTTCCGCCCTTCATGCCGACTGTGTTGGTTGCCGCACAGCCAATCTGCGAACCGCTGGTGCCTATCACGTAGGGGCAGGCGCCGGCGACGCCGTTGACGTTGCCATCGTAGTAGCTCAGGGTGCCGTCGGGGCTGATGGTGAACTGCGAGTTGCGATTGCGCATCTGCCCGTACTGCAGCGACGCGGTCAAGGTATCGGTCAGGTAGCTGGTCCATTTGAAGACGTCGGTCTGGCCGCCACTCTTGCCAACCAGCCGGCCCAGCCCACTGATCTTGGATGGCTCTCCATTGCTGCCATCGTTGCTATAGGCCGCCTTGAAGTAGTCGTAGGTATAGCGGCTGCTATTGTCAAAACCGGTGTACTCGATGTGGTTTTCATCGTTGGGGTACCAGTCCAGTTTGACCAGCCAGTACGGGGTCTTGGACTCATAGTCATAAGCAGTCGTGTCCAACGAGGCTGGAACCACTGGCGTATCCGGGGCAGCAGCATTGCGTATCTGGCTGCCGACGCGGGAGCCGTAAAGGGTCTGCTTGGAGCGGCCGAACTCGCCCAAGGCGAACACGAACAGCTTGTCTTCGATCAGCGGTCCACCCACCCATGCGGTATAGGTATTGGAGTTGTTGCTGTTCTTGTCGTATGAGCGCAGCAGGCTGCCATCGGTGCGGAAGGTGTCGGGTGCTTTCTCGCGCAGACCCGCAGGAACACCGCTCCAGCTGAATCCCCCCTTCCATTCGTTGGTGCCACGTTTGACGTTGACGGAGGTAACGCCGCCGGTGGAGAAGCCATAGCGTGCACCGTAGCCACCGGTCTGGATGTCGAGTTGATCGATGGCCTGGAATGGCACCTCCGAGAACGACAGGCTGTCGTACAGATTGGTGACGTTGAAGCCGTCGACGTAGTAGCTGTTCTCGGCAGCTGAAGCACCACCGAAAGAGGCTGGGCCAAAGTAACCAGAGCTGGCGACCGTGCCTGGTGTTAGCAACGAGACAGCGGTGATGTTGCGGCCTACCGGCAAGGTGTTGAGCTGCTCGGCGGTGAATGTGGTGCGGGTTTCAACGCTGGTAGTGTCAATCTGGTTCGGCCAATGCCCTCGCACTGTGATGCGGTCCAGTGAGGTTGCACCGTCGGCAGCCGCGAAGTTGGCTGTGTTTGCTTGCCCGGCGATCACCCGCACTCTGGTAGTGCTGACCACCGTGTCGCCATCCAGCGTTGATACTTCGTACTCTCCGATAGGCAGCGCTGAGATGCGGAACCTGCCATCGGCTGCAACCTGCGCCTCGCGCGCATTGCCGGTTGTCAGATTCTTCACCTGTACGCGCTGTGATGCGGAGCCATTGCCGACGATGTCGCCGGTTGTGCTCTGTGCGTAAGCCGAGGCCACGCATGCAGCGAGCATCAACGCCAATGACGTGCGCTGGAGGAAGTTTCTGTTCTGCGTGTAAGTGCTCATCGAATCCCCTCAAGGAAGTAGTTGCCAGGTGACTCTCAAACTCAAAGTTGCGACTGCCTGCCTGTTGGCGATCCCAAGTGAATTTGGCGAATCAGTCTGTTGCCTGGCAAATTACTGCGATGAATATGCGGGGCTGAAATTTTTGTTATGGGCTTTTTTTATTTATCAATTTCGTGAACCGATTCTTTGAAGTGACGGAATGTTTGAAGATGAACTTGCTTTGCCGTTGTATCCGCGAGTTTGGGTACAGTTATTCGCGGTGTTGCTGGTATCGCTGCAAAAAAAACCCCGGCGCAAGGCCGGGGTCTCAATTACTTCATTACAGGGAGATTGTGTTGTTGCTCGGCGTGCGCTTAGAAGTCGTAGGACGCAGACAGGCGCACTGAGCGCGGCGCGGTGTAGTAAGTGCCGATGCCATAGGTGTTGGAAACGGTGTACGGACTGTCAGCATTGTACTTGGCGTCGGACTGGACGGGCTTCAACTCGTTGAGGACATTGAAGACATCCAAGCTGAAGGCAAGCTTGTGGTCGGCGAAGGCCGGGCGATACATCACACCCAGGTCAACACGCTTGGTCCACGGCTGGCGGCCGGCATCACCCGGCCTCGAGGGCTGGCCTGCGCAATAGTGATAGGCGGTCCTGTAACCCATCGGATCACCTTCGTTGGCACCGTAGTAACCAAGGCAGCTCTTCGGCATACCCGACATGATCCGCAGCGTGGCCGACGCGGTCCATTCGTCGTTGAACTGGTAGGCGCCGTAGCCCTTCAGTTGGTGACGACGATCGTTGGCGAGATAACCGCCGGCGTACTCCATCAGGTACGAGCCGTCCCAGTCCTGTGTCTTGGAGACATCATCCTGACCGATATCCGACTTCACCTGACCCTCGGTGTTGCCGAAGTTACGTGACCAAGTGTAGTCCACGCGGCCGTACCAGTTGTTGGACAACGGGTGCTCCAGGAACAGATCAATCGCGATGTAGTCACGCTTGGCCTTGTTGCCGCCGAAGCCCCAGTCGCTGCCGCTCATCTGGAACGAGGTGTAGCCTGAACCATCAAGGTGCTTGGCCAGGAAGGTGTTGGTCTTGCCCGGGTTGAAGATCGCGCAATGCGGTACGTCGAGGTTGGAGGTGTCGATGTTCATCGACTCCAGCTTCGCGAACATACTGTCCGGATCGCAGATGTCGTCGATGGCCGACTGCAGACGACGGTAGGTGAACTTGGCGCCAGTGTTCCAAGCCGAACCGATGGTTTTCTCGAAGCCGAGGATCAGCTCATCCTGATACTGCGACTTCAGGTCGGTCGGAGCCACCGATGCTGGATCCGGGGTCGCACCATATTCGCCGTTGGAGGACACAGCGCCCGGGCCGAGCGCGGTCAGGCCGGTCGGGTTTCCGTTGGCGTCGATGCCGGTGTAGTTGAAGTACTCGTAGGTGAAGGTCGATGCAGAGGCGCCGCGGATGGCGACGCTGTTCGGCAGGGCGAGGTAGTAGCGGCCCAGGTTGGCGAATACCTTCAGCGAGGAGTCACCGAATACGTCCCAGGTTGCGCCAAGGCGCGGAGCCCACTGGTCGCCGCTGTCAACGTAAGGCTGCGCGGCACTGTTGTAGTTGGTGAACTTGTCGTTGCGCACACCCAAGGTCAGCAGCCAGTTCGGCGTCACCTGCCAGCGGTCCTCCAGGTAGTAGGCCTTCTGCTTGACGGACATGCTGGTGGTGGTGGAAAGGATGTACTTGGAGACGTAGTAACCATCACCACCCGGCGCACCGACACCCAGTGCCGGAGAGATGGCTGAGCTCGGGGACCGCGACTTGGAATAGATCCAGGCGTAACCCGGGCCGGTGACGTGTTCGCCCTCGTTGATACCATTGAAGTACATGTTGTCGATACCACCGGTCAGCTGGTGGTCGCCGATGCGGTACTCCAGGTCCACGCGCAGGCCACGGGTCTTGCTGCCAGCGTCGTCTGCCTTGGTGTACAGGCTGGCCTGGTCGTTGCGGATCGTGCTGCCACCGTTGGCGGCGGGGTTCTGGTTGGCCACGCCGCTGAGGTACGGATTGGCCGAGTTGCCCGGGTTGGTCTGCAGGTTCACTTCCTTGCTGCGGCCCCAGACGGCACTCAGAGTCAGGTCGTCAGTGATGTAGCTGGTGTACTTGAAGATGTCGAAGTCATCTTTGATCTTGATCGTGTCGGCATAGGTGCCGGCACGGCCGCCTTCGGAGAGGTCAGCGTAGTCGAACGAGTTGTGGTAACCGGCCTGGCGATCGGTGGTCTGGAAGCGCGTGTACTCCAACGTGTTGTTGTCGTTGATGTTCCAGTCGATCTTGCCGTAGAACTTCGGCGCGCTGTAGCTGTAGTGGTTACGCACCTGCTGTGATGCGACGCGGTTGGCCGTCGAGACACCGTCGGTTTTGTCCGATTCACCGGAAACGTGGATGAACAGGCGGTCTTCGATCAGCGGACCGCTGGCGTAGCCGCTGTAGGTGGTGCGGGTTGCGGTGTCGCCGTCACGGTAACGATAGAGCGTGCCAGGGCGCGTGGTATTGATATAGCCGTAACGGTCGGGCAGATCGTAGTTCGGGTAGTTGATATCGCGCGGGGAGGCGGCCAAGCTGTCTGGTGCCCAGGTTACTTGCGCGCCGAAATGCCATTCATTGGTGCCGCGCTTGCCCAGCTGGTTGAGCACGCCGCCGGTCGAACGGCCGTAGCGCGAGCTGTAACCGCCGGTGTAGGTTTCCTGCTGGTCGATCGAGCCGTAGGGAAGGCTGATGCCACCCAGGTTGTTCAACGGGTTGGAAGCGTTGAAGCCGTTGAGGTAGTACGCGTTCTCGGTGACGCTGGAGCCACCGAACGACAGCACGGAGCGCGAGCCATTGGTGAACTGGCCACTGCCTGCAACGACGCCCGGAGCCAGCAGTGCGATGGCTTCAGCGCTGCGGCCAAGTGGCAGCACATCAAGCTGCTCGGAGGTGATGACCGACTTGGAAACGGTGTTGCTGACGTCGATCTTCGGGATGTTGGCCGCGGTGACGGTCACTGCATCCAGAGTGGTTGCACCTTCGCCGCCAAAGGAGACCTCGGTACCAGCGCCGACGCGCAGCTGCACGTTCTCGCGCTTGTCGACGATCTGGCCATCGCGCTCCAAACTGACAGAGTACTTGCCCACCGGCAGCGAGCCGAGGTTGTAGCGGCCATTGGCATCAACCGCTGCGCTGCGCTTGAGGCCGGACTCGTTCTGGACGGTGATGGTGGCGCCGGCTGCCGAAGGGGCGTTGCCGAACAGGGAGCCGGTGGTGCTCTGGGCAGCGGCGGCGCCGATGACGGAGGTGAGGACAATGGCCAGCGCGGTGCGCTTGAGCCGGGTGACATTTGTGCTGCGGGTCATCAAATTTCCTTGTTTCATTGATTTAGCAAACTGCTGTTGCAACCACGCTGCACAGAAATGAAGTTTTCGTTACAGCTGAACGAAATATTAATTTCACTTGGATGCTATTTGCAATATCAGCTGTAACCAATTTCAAGTAACTGATAAGTATCAATAAAATTATGAGATTGAGAGTTTGCCCCCGTTCATTTTCGTTACTCTCACTTGCTCTCGGTGCTGCTATGGGCCGTTTGCGGAAAAAAAAGACCCCGGCCAAGGCCGGGGTCAGTCACGTGTCAGAGAGCAATCTTGTTGGTCGCCCGAACCACTGGGGAATGGATGGCCACAGCAGGTTCAAATCAGTTGCAGTCAGAACCCATCAACACAGGGTCCGGTTGTTTCGGCGCAGTGATGTGGGCCACGGATGGTTGACGGGTACAACTCATCAGATACCGGGACAGCAGTTCGGTTCTGCGAGATGGCCGGGGCTGTAGAGAAGCGGCCCCGATCAGGGGCCGCTTGGTTCTGGCAACTGGTGTTTCTTAGAAGTCGTACGTGGCAGAGAACATCACATATCGCGGGCTCTGACGGGCGATCGGCACCATGTAGGTGTTGGATACCGTGAACGCGTCTTCTTCCGAAGTCACATCCACCTGGGTCACCTTCTGCTCATTGAGGGCGTTGAATACCTGCATGCTGAAAGTAACCTTTTCGTCGAAGTACGACGGGCGGTACGTCACTGCCAGATCGATGTTCTTGGTCCAAGGGTTGCGGCGTGCACCCGGCTTGGCAATGCTGCCCAGGCAGGTGTGGTAAGCGGCGCCATAACCGATCGGATCGCCGGCCGAAGTGCCTTCGTTGATGCCACCGTCCGGGTTGTAGTAACCAAGGCAGCTGATCGGTGAGCCGGACATCACGCGGATGTTGCCACCCACCATCCATTCCGGGGTAATGGCATAGCTGCCGAACATCTTCAGCTGATGGCGGCGATCATTGGCCAGGTAGCCGTTGGCGAAGCGCATCATCTCGGCAGCATCCCAATCCTGGGTCTTGGAGATGTTGGTCTGGCCGAACTCGGACTTCACCTGGCCTTCGTTGTTACCCTCGCTTTTGCTGTAGGTGTAGTTCACGCGGCCTTCCCACTTGCCGTCGAACGGATGTTCCAGGTACAGGTCAATTGCCTTGTAGGTGCGCTTGACGCCTTCCTCGAAGCCCCAGTCGGAGCCGCTCATCTTGATTTCGGTGCGGCCGGAACCATTGACGTTCTTCAGGCTGAAGGTGTTGGTGCCGCCCGGGTTGAACATGTAGCAGCTTGCTACTTCAACCGAATCCGGGTCGATCTTGTTGGCAATGAGCTTGTCGACGATCTTGCCGCTGTCGCAGATGTCGTCGATGGATGACTTCAGGTCGCGGTAGGTGAACTTGGCGCCGTAAACCCAGTCGGCACCCCAGGTCTTCTCGAAGCCCAGAATGTACTCATCCTGGTACATGTTTTTCATGTCTTTCGGCGCAAAGGCCAGCACATCAATCGGCACGCCATATTCACCGTTGGACGATACCGGGCCCGGTGCGGGTGCGCCGTTGAGACCAGAAATCTCGCCGAGGCCGGTGGGCAGGCCGCTGGCATCGATCCCGGTGTAGGTGTAGTACTGATAGGTATAGGTAGAAGCCGATGCGCCGCGGATTGCAACGTTGTTGGGCATTGCCAGGAAGTAGCGGCCGGCGTTACCGAACACCTTCAGCGAGGCATCACCCATTACGTCCCAGCTGAAACCCAGGCGCGGAGCCCACTGGTCCTTGGCATCCATGTAGGCCTGGCCAGCGTCGTTCTTGTTGGTGAATTCATCGTTACGAAGGCCGATCGAGAGCAACAGGTTCTCGGTCACCTTCCAGCGGTCTTCCAGATACCAGGCTTTCTGGTCAAGCGACATGCTGGTGTTGTTGAAATACTTCAACTGACGCACGTAGTAGCCGTCACCGCCGGGTGCACCTACGCCCAGCGACGGCGAGATGTTGGTGGATCCGCTGCTGGCCTTCCGGTATTCCCAGTAGTCGGCAACCTGTGAGGTGCCTTCGTTCTTGGCCTCGAATTTGATGTTGTCCACGCCCAAGCTGAGGGTGTGGTCGCCCACCACCCATTCCAGGTCGGCGCGCAGGCCACGGGTTTTGTCCTTCGCATCAATGGACTGATAGCCACCCTGGATGTTCTTCACCTCTTTGCCGCCGTTGGCAGCGGGGTTCTGGAACGCCGAACCGGCGATATAGGGGGTGTTCGGCAGGATGCTGGGATTGACCTGGCGGTTGGTGAAATCGCTGGTGCCGTAGGTGGCATTCAAGGTCAGGTTGTCGGTCAGGAAGCTGGTGTACTTCAGGACTCGATAATCGGTTTCCTTGATGATCGGGGTAGGTACGGTGGCAAGCTTTGCCCCTTCAGTGAAGCTGCCCAGGTCATACGCGCGGTAGTTGCCGCTGTAGTCATCGTTCTGCTGGAACCACGTTGCTTCCAACAGGTTGTTGTCGTTGATGTTCCAGTTGATCTTGACGTAGTACTTGGAGTTGTCGTCCTCGGCATGGATGCTGCGAGGGTTGCCCAAGGTGTTCGGGTTGGTCACCGAGTCGGTCTTGTACCACTCACCGCCTGCAAAGAAGAACAGCTTGTCCTGCACGATCGGGCCACCTACGTAGCCGCTGTAGCGGGTAGAGCCGAATTCCACGCCCTTGCCGCTCTGGTACTTGGTGCCTGCCAGGCTCGGATCCGAGTAACCCCATTCGCATTTTTCGTTCTTGGCGGTACCGCAGGTCGACGGCAGGTTGGGATTGGAGTTGTATTGCGACAGATCGATGTCAGGCAGGTACAGGTCGTCGCGGCGCGAGCGCAGGGACTTCGGTGCCCAATCGATCTGCGCACCGAACTGCCATTCATTGGTGCCGCTTTTGCCGACCTGGTTGATCACACCACCATCGGAGCGACCATACTTGGCGCTGTAGCCGCCGGTGTAGGTTTCCTGCTGGGCAACAGCGACGAACGGCAGGCCCGAGCCACCCAGATTGGAAAGCGGCTCGCCGGTGAAGTAACCGTTGATGTAATACGCATTTTCCGATGCGCCGGCACCGCCGAACGAAACCAGGTTGGCCAGTGCGGCGTAGCCGCCGGCACCGCCAACGGCGCCTGGCGCCAACATGGCGATAGCTTCAGCGGTACGGCCGATTGGCAGGCGCTTGAGCTGTTCGGCGGTAATCACCGTGCGTGTATCCACGGCAGTGAGATCGATGGCTGCAGCAGCGGTAGCGGTGACATTGACGGTTTCCAGTGTGGATGCACTGCCGCCGCTGCTGGCGAACGAGGCATCCGTACCTGCGCCGACGATTACTGACACGTCGCGTGTACCGATGATCTGGCCGTCGCGCTGCACGTTGATCTTGTAGTTGCCGATCGGCAGGGAGCTGATGTTGTAGCGGCCGTCAGCGCCCACCGTTACCGTGCGCGAGAAGCCGGAATTGTTGGTGACCTGGACGGTGGTACCAGCTTCGGCCGATGGAACCGTGCCGTAGATGCTACCGGTGGTGCTCTGCGCATAGGCGCCGCCGGCGAGGCATAGGGTCAGGGCAGCGCTCAAAGCAGCCCGTTGAATGGTCTTGCGATGGGTCATCTCTCTCTCCGAAAAGGGTGTCCACTGGCAGGCATCAAGTTAGATACCTAAATTCCAGGTAAACGAAAGATAACGCTAGTTACGCATGAAAGTTAATAGCCATTCATTAAATTTTTCGAAGAAAAATTAATTTTCTTTAAAAATCATCGCGTTGAATGTCAAGGGACAATGGTAATGGGTCCATTTGGTTGGCGCGCCGCCCCGATTTTTGGCTGAAGTAGTGACCTGCTGCTTGGGCGCTCGGCTCGGAAGTCACAAACGAAGGCGACTTCTCTCAGCATCCAGGTCATCCACCGCCCGCACCTCGATGCTGCCGTAAGCCGTCCACGGGAACTGCCTGGCGATGCGCATGGCCTCATCGGCGTCGGCGGCCTCAATCAGGTTGAAGCCGGCCAGGATTTCGCGGGTTTCCGCGAACGGACCATCGATGATCCGCGACTGCCCCTGACGGCTGCGCAGGGTCTGTGCGCTGGCTGCTGACTGCAGGCGCTGTGACATCAACAGCGTGCCCTGCGCCTGCAGGGCATCGGCATGCTGCAGGCAGCCACGCATCAGCGCGTCGTAGTCGTCGCTGGGCAAGGTCTGCAGCAGTTGCGGGTCGATGTAGATCAACAACATGAACTTCATGGGTCCAGCCTCACGCACAGGAGGCGCACATCATGTCGTATCGAACCTGCTGCGTTGCCGCATGAACGGGTTCATAAAATGGCCACGCAAGCGTGTCGAGGTTTCCCACTGTGCTTCGTCGTACCTGTTGTGTAGCGGGCATGCCGCCTGCAACGGAGTACAGCGATGAAAGTGATGGTGCTGGTGAAAGCCTCTCCTGAAACCGAGGCCGGGGTCATGCCCACGCAGGCGGAGATCGCGGCGATGGGAGCCTTCAACGAAGAACTGGTCAAGGCCGGCCTCATGCTGGCCGGCGAGGGTTTGAAGCCCACTTCGCATGCGGCGCGGGTGCGTTTTTCAGCTGAAGGCCGCAGCGTCATTGATGGCCCGTTTGCCGAAACCCGCGAGCTCGTCGCCGGCTTCTGGCTTTGGCAGGTGCGCTCGCTGGACGAGGCAGTGGAATGGCTCAAACGGGCGCCGTTCACCCCAACCAACGGCAGTGCTGTGGAAGTGGAGATCCGGCCGTTCTTTGAAGCTGAAGATTTCGGTGCGGCCTTCACCCCGGAATTGCAGGCGCAGGAGCAGCGTCTACGCGAGCAGATCGAGCGCAACAACTGAACCCCAACCCAGAGCAGCAGGAGCAGGACAATGAAATTGATTCCGTTTTTGGGCTTCAACGGCCAGGCCCACGAGGCGATGGCCTTCTACGCCAAGGTGCTGGGCGGCAGTGTGGTATCGGAAATGCACTACCGCGATATGCCGATGAACGATGAAATGAAAGGCTGCGGCGAGATGCCGGTGGAAACCCTGGACTGGGTGGCGCATTGCCAACTGGAAGCCAAGGGCGCGACGCTGATGGCCGCCGACGGTCCGCAAGGCGCCGGCCCCAGTGCGACCACAATCAACATCGACGTGGACAGCATCGACGAAGCCGAGCGCATATTTGCAGCCTTGGCCGAAGGTGGGCAGATACAGATGGCCTTGGCCGAAACCTTCTGGGCGCACCGCTGGGGCATGTTGCTGGACCGCTACGGCAAGCCGTGGATGGTCAACTGCATGAAGCCGATGCCGGCGGGGGGCTGAGCATGAGCAACCCGCAGATGATCTTCGTCAACCTTCCGGTGCGTGACCTGCCGGCATCCAGAACCTTCTTTGCGGCGCTGGGCTACAGCTTCAACCCGCAGTTCAGCGATGACAACGCGGCCTGCATGGTGATCAGCGACAGCATCTTCGTGATGCTGCTGGTGGAGCCGTTTTTCCAGACCTTCACTACCAAACCGCTGAGCGATGCGCGCAGGCAGACCGAGGTGATCACCTGCTTGTCGGCGGCCAGCAGGCCGGCGGTTGATGAGTTGGTGGACAAGGCCTTGGCTGCAGGCGGCAGCGAACCGATGCCGGCGCGTGATTACGGCTTCATGTACCAACGCGGCTTCCAGGATCTGGATGGCCACCTGTGGGAAATCGCCCATATGGATGGCGAGCCGGGCCAATAACCAGGAGACGATCATGGCTTACGTGGATGGATATGTATTGCCGGTACCCAGCGCGAAAATAGATGACTACAAACGCATCGCGCGCAAGGCCGGAAAAGTGTGGAAAGAGCACGGCGCCTTGGCCTATGTCGAAGCGGTGGCCGAGGACGTGAAGCCGGGCAAGCGCACCTCGTTTCCGCAGGCGGTGAAGCTGAAGGAGGACGAGGTGGTGGTCTTCGCCTACGTTGTGTTCCGTTCGCGCGCGCACCGCGACAAGGTCAACGCCAAGGCGATGGCCGATCCACGTTTGGCCGGCATGGGGCCGCAGAACATGCCGTTTGATGGCAAGCGCATGTTCTGGGGTGGGTTCAAGCCTTTCGTGCAATTGTGAGGCGTCGCTCCCTCCCCTTCGAGCAGGGAAGGCGGGCTCTGCCCCCTCCCTTGCGCCGAAGGCGGAGGGGAGGGTTGGGGAGGGGTAGTCTTTGCGCTGCTTCGTGCATGAGCAATGAAAGCGCCCAGGCATGAAGTATCTCCAGCTTCGCGGCTCACGCCGCTCCTACAAAAGCAGCTATTTGTCACTTGCGGCGACCGCGGCGCGATGCTCTGATCGCGCCCTATGACCGACCCACAGCTGCAACGATTGCTGGACACCCTTTGGCGCATGGAGTCGCCGCGCCTGGTAGCGCGCTTGGCACGCATGCTCGGCGACCTGGATAGCGCCGAAGAACTTGCGCAGGATGCGCTGGTCGCGGCATTGGAGCATTGGCCCAAGCAAGGCATTCCCGACAATCCCGCCGCCTGGTTGATGGCCACCGCACAGCGGCGCGCGATCGACCGGCTGCGGCAACGGCGCCTGCATGCGCAGCGGCAGGCGCAGGTTATCGACGAGCAACAGGACTACGCCATGGGTGCGGATCAGTCCGACCATCTTGATGACATCGGTGACGACCTGCTACGGCTGGTATTTGTCGCCTGCCATCCGGAATTGCCAGCCGATGCACGGGTCGCACTGACCCTGCGTCTGCTATGCGGCTTGAGCACTACCGAAATCGCCCGTGCCTATCTGCTGCCAGAGCCGACCATCGCCCAGCGCATCGTCCGTGCCAAGCGCCTGCTGGCCGAGCGCAAGGTGCCGTTCGAAGTGCCGCGTTTGCATGAACTTTCCGGGCGGCTACAGTCGGTGCTGGACGTGGTCTATCTGGTGTTCAACGAGGGTTACGCCGCCAGCAGTGGCGAGGACTGGATGCGCCCGGCGCTATGCGAAGAAGCGCTGCGACTGTGCAAGGTGCTGGCCGGGTTGATGCCCAACACGGTATCGGTGCTCGGCCTGCTGGCCTTGATGGAGTTGCAGGCATCACGGGTGCGAGCGCGCGTCGCCGCCGATGGTTCGGCGGTGCTATTGCTGGATCAGGACCGCAGCCGTTGGGATTGGCTGCAGATCGCGCGCGGCCAAGCCGCGCTGGATCAGGCAATAGAACTGGGCGGGGCCGACGATGTCTACGTATTGCAGGCCGGTATCGCCGCCTGTCACGCACGCGCACGACAGGCCGAGCAGACCGATTGGCAGGCCATTGCATCCTTGTATGCGCGTCTGGCCGAGGTGATGCCGTCACCGGTGGTGGAGCTCAATCGCGTGGTAGCGGTGGCGCAAGCCCACGGCGCGGCACCGGCCTGGCGCTTGCTGCAGGCGTTGATCGATGACCCGCAGCTGCAGGGCTATGCGCCGCTGCAGGCCGTACGCGGCGATCTGCTGGCGCGGCTTGGGCGTGTGCCCGAAGCGCGGCAGGCATTCGAGCAGGCCGCTGAGCTGAGCAGCAATGCGCGCGAGCGCGAGGCGCTGCTGGGTCGTGCGGCAACCCTGCAATAAGACACTGCACATCAGCGTGCTGGGCTGGCTACACTCCAAAGGTTGCCTTACCACTGGAGTACTGCGTGAAACGAGTCGTAATCAGCCTGTTGGCGATGTCGGTATCCACGGCCTTGATGGCTGCCCCGCCCAAGTTTGATGGTGCACGCATCTCGGCCGACGTCCGCGAGCTTTCCTCAGACGCCTATGAAGGCCGCTCCCCGGCGACCGCCGGCGAGGACAAGACCATCGCTTTCCTGAGCAAGCAGTTCGCCGCTGCCGGCATGCAGCCGGGCGGTGACCTGCAGGACGGCAAGCGCCTGTGGACCCAGGCCGTGCCGTTGCTCAAGGGAGATATCGTCGGCAAGCCGGTGCTGTCGCTGAGCAGCCAGGGCAAGCCGCAGACGCTGACCCAGGGCCAGGAAATCGCCGTGCGTGCGGCCATGAACGGCGCCAGCGCGGTGGATATCAGCAACGCACCGTTGGTGTTCCTGGGCTATGGCGTCAAGGCACCAGAGCGCAACTGGGACGACTTCAAGGGCGTGGACCTGAAGGGCAAGATCGCCGTGGTGCTGATCAACGATCCGGATTTTGAAACCGGCGCCGGCGATTTCGACGGCAAGGGCATGACCTATTACGGCCGCTGGACCTACAAGTACGAAGAGGGCGCGCGCCAGGGCGCGGCCGGCGTGCTGATCGTCCACGAAACCGCACCGGCTTCCTATGGCTGGGCGACGGTGGCCGGTTCCAATACCAACACCATGTTCGATGTGGTCCGGCAGAACCCGGCCGAAGCGCACCCGGCGCTGGAAGGCTGGATCCAGCGCGACCTGGCGGTGGAACTGTTCAAGCGCGCCGGTCTGGATTTCGAAGCGCTGAAGAAGCAGGCGCAGTCGCGTGACTTCCAGCCGGTGGAGCTGAAGGGCGAAACCTTCTCGGCCAACTACCAGGTCAAGAACGAAGTCATCACCTCGCACAACGTGGTCGCACGCCTGGAAGGCAGCACCCATCCGGACGAAACCATTATCTACTCCGGTCACTGGGATCACATCGGCGTGGGCGAGCCGGACGCACGCGGCGACCGCATCTTCAATGGCGCGATGGACAACGCTTCGGGCACTGCCGCACTGGTTGAGCTTGCACGTGGTTTTGCCACCCAGCCCAAGCCGCAGCGTTCGGTGGTGTTCCTCGCCGTAACAGCGGAAGAAAAAGGCTTGCTCGGCTCGGAGTACTACGCCAGCAATCCGTTGTATCCGTTGGCCAAGACCGTGGCGGTGATCAACATGGACGGCATGTCGCCGTACAGCCCGTCGCGCGACTTCGGTATCTACGGCACGGCCAAGGTCGAGCTGCTGGACCAGCTCAAGGACGTGGCCAAGGCTTGGGACATCCGCTACACCCCGGACACCAAACCGGAAGCCGGCCTGTTCTTCCGCTCCGATCACTTCCCGTTCGCCAAGCGCGGCGTGCCTGCGCTTTCCTACGGGGCGGGGCAGGACTGGATTGACGGTGGCGTAGCCGCTGGCAAGAAGGCCTCCGACGAGTACACCGCCAAGCGCTACCACCAGCAGGGCGATGAGTGGCAGGCCGATTGGACCTTCGCTGGCGCCGCACGTGACCTGGAAGTGCTGTACACCCTGGGTGAGAAGCTGGCCAACTCGCGCGACTGGCCGAACTGGAGCCCGGAAGAAAGTTTCCGTGCGACGCGTGATGCGAGTTCAGCTGAGCGGAAGTAAGGCGCGAAGCTCCAGGCTTTTGAAGCTTTTGAATGCTTTGAAGCCCCTCTCCCGTTCACGGGAGAGGGGTTGGGGTGAGGGAAGCTTTTGCGCAGCGCGCAGCGCTGCCGTGCCTTCGGGCGCTACGGTAGTGCCCCTGCCGAGCATGGCTCGGCACTACAGGTGCCTCTCCCTTCGGGCGAGGGCTTGGGGTGAGGGTCGGGGCTCCCCACATACATATGGCGCCTCCAGAATCCCGCAACAGCACCACCAAGGAAGACCCATGACAAACACCAGCGCCTGCCGCGCGATCCTGTGCCTGGTCGGCATCACCTCTTCGTTGTTGGCCTCCGCTGCGCCCTTGCCGGCAAACTGGCAGCTGCTGCCCACAGTCCAGCAGGAAGCAGAGAAAGGCCTGCCTTCGGCCCTGCAGGCGCCGCTGCTGGCAAAGAACCAGCGCCCGCTGCAGCAGGTCGAGTTGCTGGTGGCATTGCCGTTCGATCAAGTGCTGCCGGTGGTACAAGCCAGCCTGGCACCGGTGGGCAAGTTCAACGCACCGGTGCAACGTACCCGCGTGGCGTATATGGATCACGGCTGGGGCAATGTACTGATCGCGCGCCGTCCTGAACTGAAGGCCGAGTTCATCCGTCGCTACCGCATGCCCGCATTGCGTACGGCGGTGGAACAGGGCGCATTGTTGGCCGAAGAACTGCCGCTACGCGAGCAGCGCCTGCAGCGCGACCCAACGGTCGATGCAATGAGTGACAAACTGGTCGAACTGCAAGGCAGCTTCGCCAGCTGGCAGGCCAGCGCCGAACAGAAACACGGTGTACTCGGTCGCGCCAAAAGCACAATCGAAGTGCGGGTCATGCAGGTCGACGAAGCACTGGGCAAACCGGCCACGGTCATCACCCTGAGCCGCACCGATGACTGGCCCAATCCGAATGGTGGCATCGTCGACCAGCTGCGCGAGTTCAATGTAATGGGCGGCGGCCCGTCGCCACGCTTGAGCCGCCGTCGCGTGCCGGAGGCGCTTTTCAATCCGGTCTACGATGCCGTGCGCAAGCTGCCCGCTGCTGCCTTGCAGATAGGCGTGAACGCCAGTGATTGGCAGCCCGCAGCAGCGGCCGACAACCGCATCGTGGAGCCGAGCTTGACCGCGCCTGGAAACACCAAGGATGCGGCGGGCGCGCAACGTCTGCTGGCCTTCGGCAGTGGTGACTATTACGACATGCGGCCGCTGGCCGATGGCAGTGTGCTGTTGCTCAGCAGCTACCCGGAGGCCTTGTGGCGCTGGGCGCCGGACATGGGCGATAAGCCGCAACGGGTTTGGCAGGCCAGCGCGGATGTCGGCCGCGCTGGCTTGAGCGTGGATGCGCAGGGCCGCAATGCCTGGCTTGCGGTGCAACAGCAGGTCGTCAGCTTCAGCCTGGATCAGCAACGTGCGCTGGCGCATCCGCTGCGCTGGGCAGCCGGTGTGCGTCAGCCGATCAGCGGCGGCTGGAAGTGGATGCAGGATGCGCAGGGCAGGCCTGTGCCGTACGACCATGCCTTGGATGGCGGTGGCGTGATTCGCGATGTACTGCGCGTGTTACAGCCGCAGGCGACGCCATCGGCCGACGGCGAGCCCTGGGTCTATGCGCAGCGCTTCGACGCGACACGACAGGGCGTGGTTGGCAGCTATCCCGGCAACTCGTTGGTCAAGCCGGTGCGCTGGGACGGACCGGGGCAGGGCTTCTGGATCGAGGACCCGGCGGGCTTGACCGAGCTGGACGCCTCGACCGGTCGGGTCAGCCGCGTACTGAGCTTGCCGCGCCGTTTTGGCAAGGCCGATGGCAATGACGACACCGGCATGGCGCAGTGGGTGCCGGCGCCGCTGGGCTCAGCCAAGGGTGCTTGGGTCGCGGTGGGCTTCGTGCTGATGGACGGTGAGCGGCGAGATCCGGGCATGCATGTGATGGATCTGGCCAGCGGCAAGCTGCGGCATTCATTGGCATTGCCGGGCCTGAATTCATTGAATGCGGCAACGGCCTCGGCTGACGGGCGCCTGTTGGCCTTGGGCGGCAACGATGGCGGCACCCCGGTGCTGGCGGTGTGGAATCTTGAGTCGGGGCAGTCGCTGTCGTTGAATCCCAGCCGCTCGGCCTGCTGGGATCTGCGCCAGTTGCACTGGGCGCCGCAGGGCGATGCGCTGTTTGGCCTGTGCGGCGACGGCGTGGTGCGTTGGGCGTTGCCGGTAGAGTGGCGGTCCCGGTGATGCAGGTGGGGTTTGTAGGAGCGGCGTAAGCCGCGAAGCAGGTGAATCATCTGATTGCGGGTTTGTCCGGGTGCTCATTGGTGCCAGCTTCGCGGCTTACGCCGCTCCTACAACGTCTTGGCTTTTCCATCCCCGCCAAACCGGGCTTGGTCGCCCTTTTCCGGGTTTCGTCGCAGGTTGCTTGCAGCCTGAGGGGCGGGGCCTATGCTCGACCCCAATCCCTACGGTGATTGCCTCATGTTCGCCAGCCTCTTTCTCGGTTTCCGCATCCTCGCCGCCTGGGCGCTGACGATTCTCGTCGCCGCGTTCCTGTGGAGTGGGCTGTTCAGCGGCATGGACCGGTCGCCGGGTTGGATCTTCGGCCTCGCCGCGATGGCCTTGGCGGTGTTCGCGCTGACCGCGGTGGTCGGCCATATCCGCCGGGTCACCCTGATCGCCGATCGCCTCGATGCACAGTCGCTGGCCAATCGGCATCGCCGCCAGGTCGAGCTGCCGCTGGATGCGCCCACTGCGTTCGCTCTGCTGGAACAGGTAATCGGACAGATGCCGCGCATCGAACGCCTGGAGCGTTCAATCGGCACCTTGCAGCTGCGTGCCACCCAGCGCCGCGCTGATCCTTATGGTGAGCGTCCGCCGTCGCGTTGGAATCCGATGGCGCGGCTGGCAATCAAGCACAACCAGATCACCGCCCGCGTGATTCCCGGCGCGGATACCAGCAGTGTCACCCTGTTCTTCGAACCCGATGCCGGCGCCTGGGTCGACCTGTGGCTGCTCGATGAAGGCAGCAACTACGAAAACGCCGAAGCCATTACCCACGCCTTGAGCGGCGAGGTCGCCCAGCAGCGCCGCGAAGAACGCGCGCACGCTGCACGCACCGAGGCTGAAAAGGAACTCAGTGTGGCCCGTTTGAACCTGTTGCATGCACAGGTGGAGCCGCACTTCCTTTACAACACGCTGGCCAATGCGCAGGTCCTGACCCGCAGTGATCCGGCCCGTGCCGAGCAGATGCTTGGGCACCTGATCCAGTACCTGCGCAGCTCACTGCCGGGCATCGACCAATCGGTGTCCACGCTCGGCCAGGAACTGGAACGCGTGCAGGCCTATCTGGAAATCCTGAAGATCCGCATGGGCTCGCGACTCAACCTGCAGATCGATGTGCCCGAGTCCTTGTATGGCGTCAGCCTGCCGTCGATGTCGCTGCAGACCCTGGTCGAGAACGCGATCAAGCATGGCCTGGAGCCCAAGAGCGGCGGCGGCACGGTGTGGATACTGGCGCGCGAGCTGGATGGTCAGCTGACGATCACCGTCGCCGACGACGGCCAGGGCATCAGCACCGACAACAGCGGTACCGGCATCGGCCTGAAGAACCTGCGTGAACGCCTGCGCCTGAGCTGCGGCGAACAGGCCACGCTTGCGCTGGTTTCCAACTTCCCCAGCGGCATGGCCGCGACCATCAGCCTGCCCAAGCGCGTCGCTTCACCGCCGTCGATGGCTAATAGCGCACCTGTACGGCCAACAGTGAGCATACCGGAGTTGCCACGTGCATCTTGAAGCACTCATCGCCGAAGACGAACCGCTGCTGCGGCAGGCGCTGTTGGCCCAGTTGCAGCGCTTGTGGCCCGAGCTCGACATCGTCGCCGAGTGCGAAGACGGTGCTGCCGCATTGGAAGCACTGGAAACGCATAAGCCCGATCTGGCCTTCCTCGACATCCGCATGCCCGGCATCACTGGACTGGATGTAGCCCGCGCGCTGCAGCAGCTGAGCCCGCAGACCGAAGTGGTGTTCGTCACCGCCTACGATCAGTACGCGATCAGCGCGTTCGAGCAGGGCGCGGTTGACTACCTGCTCAAGCCGGTCAGCGATGAGCGCCTGCTGGCAACCCGTCAGCGCATGTTGGCGCGCAGGCAGAACGGCAATGCGGACCCGGGTGTACTGGAGCGGCTGCTGCAGCAGTTGGCAAGGCAGCCTGCCGCAGCGCTGGCTGCACCGCCGTTGGCGTGGATCACCGCCAGCAACGGGCGCGAAACCCGCCTGGTGATGCTGGACGAAGTGCTGTATTTCCGCGCCGACAGCAAATACACCGTGGTGGTTACTGCCGAGGAAGAACTGCTGCTGCGCAGCTCGCTGCGCGAACTGACGGCTGCCCTGGATGCCAACAGCTTCCGCCAGATCCACCGCGCCACCATCGTCAACATGAAGGCGGTTGCAGCAGTGAGCCGCGATGACAGCGGCCGCGGCGTATTACGGCTGAAACAGCGCAGTGAAACGCTGGTGGTCAGCCAATCCTTCATGAGTCTGTTCCGCGGCATGTGATGCCGCCCCCGCTTGCCGGAGTATTGCCATGCATTACCTGACAGTTTTGATCGGCAGCCTGCTGTCGATGCTGGGCATCCATGAAACCCCCGGGCAGACCTCGGTAACCCGCATCAGCGGTGAACAGAGCCTGCTCAGCCGCACCACCGTGGCCAACGGCGTCAGCCGCTTCCAGTGCCTGCAGAGTGATACGGGTCGCTGCAATTACCTGTTGTACCGCGAGCACTGCAGTGGTGCTGGCGATGCTCAACTGTGCCGTCGCGAAAGCCTGGGCGATTTTGTTGTCGTGGTCGGCACCACCCGCCAGCTGAGCGGCTTGCCCAGCGGGTATTCCCAGCAGGTAACCCTGCAGAAATAAAATCGCCGCGACGAGCGCGGCGATGGGTTTTCCGAGAGTGCGACTGGCTCAGAACGCGGGCTGTAGTCGTAAGCCATCGTCACCGATGTGATTGAGTTTTCCGACCAGTTCCGAATGCTGCCGCATGCGCCCCAGTTCGCGCATGATGCGCACGTCCTCATGGCGCAGCTCGCGGGTGCTGGTGACGGCCTGCTTGTAATCCAGAACTTCCGGATAGTGCTTGGCCATTTCCAGTGCCTCGGCCACTTCATCCACGCTGTCGGCGTCGGAGCTGATCCGGGCACGGCTGTTGAAGGCCTTCATCCAGCGCTCGAAACCGGCGGTATGGTCGAACATGTTGGCCATGAACCAGATCACGAACAGGATCGACACCCACGAGCCGAGCACGATCACCACGCGGGTGAAGGTGATATGGAAGTCATCGCGCCACAGGTAGTTGGTGATCAAGCCAAGAATCAGCAGTGACGATGCCTGCCACAGCACGATCGAAGCCATCAGCCACTGACACTTGGCCTTGGCCAGCACCGACACTTCCTCACGTATCTGCTGATCGCTCAGATTCTTCCAATGATCAACCTGTTTTTCGAACGGGCTGTTGTACAGCTCGTTGTCTTGCAACAACAATCCCAAACCTTTGAACAGTGCGATCATGGTGAGCTCCTTGCAGATACTTGCTGGAACGAGCGACGGATGCAGGTTGAAGCGGTCAGGCAGGCTCAGTTCTAGCACTTTCGTCGTGCTTGGCAATGGGGGCAGTGCGAAGAACTGACCAGCGGTGTTTGCCGTGACGCCGTGACAGCATGGAAATTTTGCGGTGCGTCATCGTCCAAGCCAATGGACGTTTCAGTTTTCCTTGAATTCTTTGCTGCATCCGCACATGCAGTATCCGCAGCTGGCGGCGGGCCTTGACGGCGGCTGTACGGGTGCCGGATCGACAGCTCAAGTCAGCCAGCTGCGCAGCTGGACCGGTACGATAGGCGCCATGTCATCCCTGTTCAGTCCTGTCTCTGCCGCCGCCACCGCCCATATCCGTCGCTGGGTGCTGGATGCCTTTCCACGTAACCAGAATGGCGTTGAATACGACACGCCGCTGGGCGATCCGGGCTGGTTTGGGCCGGGTAGCGTCACCTGGCGCATTCATTCCGAGTTCCCCGGTATGTTGGCCGGCGGGCTGTGCGCGCTGATGCTGCAGCTGCTGCACCCGCGTGCACTGGCCGGGGTCTATGACCACTCCAACTTCCGCGAGGATCTGGTTGGGCGGCTGCGTCGCACCACCAGTTTTGTGGCCGGCACCAGTTACGCGCCAGCGGCCGAGGCCGACAAGCTGATCGCCAAGGTGCGGCGCATTCATGCGCAGGTGGTGGGCACGCTGTCGGACGGCCGCGCGTATGCCGCCGATGATCCGCAGCTGCTGACCTGGGTGCACGTCACCGAAGCGTACGGATTTCTGGAAGGTTGCCGGCGCTATTGCCGTGAGGTTCCTGCCGCCATTGCTGATCGCTACTACGACGAATACCGGCGCGTGGCCGAGGCCTTGGGTGCGCGCGATGTGCCGGCCAGCGAAGCGCAGGTGCGTGAGTACTTCCAGGCGCAGCAATCGCAGCTGAGCATGGATGAGCGCTCGCGTGAGGTGTTGGAGGTGCTGAGCGAGGTGCGCTTGCCGGTGCCACTACCGGGCGTGTCGCGCGATGTGTTTCTGGCTGCGGGCGCGGCCTTGTTGCCGGAGTGGGCGGTGCAGTTGCTCGGCCGTAGTCGCGGCCAGCAGTTGCAGTCGGTGGTGGCGGCGCGGGTGCTGCGCAGCGTGGCGCCGCTGTTCCGGATTGCCTTGAACGATGGCATTTCGACCCGCGCCTGCAAGCGGGTAGGGCAGGACCCAGCGGTGCTTTCAGCGTGGCCTGAGTTGACGTAGTGCCGAGCCATGCTCGGCAGGGCTTTACCAGCAAAAGGCCGCCCTCACCCCAACCCCCGCTCCGCGCCCCGGCCCTTGCGCTGGCGCAAGGGCGTTCGATGGGCAGCGAACCTGTGGTTCGCACCCTGCCCCTCTCACCCCGTGAACGGGAGAGGGGCTCAAGCTGTAGTGGGGGGGGGGGGGGGGGGGGGGGGGGGGGGGGGGGGGGGGGGGGCGGGGCCGCCCCCCGGGCCAGCCCCCGCCCCCCCCCCCCACCACCCCCCCCCCCCCCCCCCCCCCCGCGCGGCGCCCCCCCCCCCCCCCCCCCCCCCCCCCGCGGGGCCGCGCCCCCGCCCCCCCCCCCCCCCCCCCCGCCCCCCCCCCCACTACCGACAGCAGCACAGCCAACCCTCCCCTTGGCCTTCGGCCAAAGGGAGGGAGCGCATGGCCGATTACCAGACCTTCACCCGCTTCTCAGGTGCCAGATACAGCTTCTGCCCTTCCTTCACCTCGAACGCTGGATACCACGCATCCAGGTTGCGTACGGTCAACGCACGGAACTGGCCCGGTGCATGCACGTTGGTCAACAGCGAATTGCGCAGCGCCTGCTCGCGTGCCTTGCTGCGCCATGCCTGGGCGAAACCGAGGAAGAAGCGCTGGTCCGGGGTGAAGCCTTCCAGCGTCTGCTCCTGTTTGCCCTGCAGTGACAGGCGATAGGCGTCATAGGCGGTGCCGAGGCCGGCAACGTCGGCGATGTTTTCGCCCAGGGTCAGACGACCGTTGACGTGCACGCCCGGGAACGGCTCGTAGCTGTCGAACTGCATGGCCAGCGCATCACCGGCAGCGTTGAACTTCTTCAGGTCATCCGCCGTCCACCAGTTGTGCAGCTTGCCGGTTTCATCGAACAGCGCGCCGGCATTGTCGAAGCCGTGGCTGATTTCATGACCGATGACCGCACCGATGGCGCCGTAGTTGATCGCATCATCAGCGGCACCGTCGAAGAACGGCGGCTGCAGGATCGCGGCCGGGAACACCAGGCGGTTTTCCAGCGGCACGTTCATCGCATTGATGGTCTGCGGCAGCATCGCCCATTCGCTGTGGTCGACCGGCTTGCCGAGTTTGGCGATATTGCGCTGGTATTCGAACAGCGAAGCGCGCTGGGCGTTGCCCAGTGCATCGTCCGCCTTCACTTCCAGCGCACTGTAGTCGCGCCACTCGCTCGGGTAGCCCATGTCCACCTTGAGCCCGGCAACCTTGGCCTTGGCGTGCGCCTTGGTTTCCGGCGACATCCATTCCAGCGCGTCGATGCGCTTGGCGAAGGCAGCGATGATGTTCTTGGCCATCTCATCGGCGCGTGCCTTGGTGTTGGCATCGAAGTGGCGCTCGACGTAGATCTTGCCAACCGCCTCGCCAACGGCGGTGTTGGTCTCGGCCACCGCACGCTTCCAGCGATCGCTCTGCTGCGGGGTGCCGCTCATCGCAGTGCCGTGGAAGGCGAAGTGAGCGTCGGCGAAGGCCTTGGGCAGATACGCCGCTGCCTCATCCAGTGCGTGGAAGGCCATGTAGTCCTTCCATACATCCAGCGGTTCGCTGGCGACCAGCTTGGACAGACCGGCTACAGCCTTGGGCTGCCAGACGATGAAGTCCTGCTGTGCACCCAGGTTGGCGCCTTCCAGGAACGCCTTCCAATCCATGCCCGGTGCCTTGCCGGCGAGGTCGGCCTGCTTCCAGGCATTTGCGCCCTTCTGCACGTCGTTGGTTTCTTCCTGGGTGGCGTGGGCGCGGGCGATCTTGGTTTCCAGCGCGACGATGCGTGCCGCCTTGGCAGCCGCATCCTTGTCGCCGGACAACTCCAGCAGCTTGGCCACATAGCCTTCATAGGCCTTGCGCAGCTCGGCCATGCGGCCGTCCTGCAGGTAGAAGTCGCGGTCCGGCATGCCCAGGCCGCCCTGCACCAGGTAGGGCGCGTTGCGATCGGGCTGCAGCAGATCCACCGACACCCACACGCCGAACAGGTGCGGGGTGTAGAAATTGGTGGCGTTGAGCAGGTCCACGTCGGCGCGCATGCTGGCACCCAGTGCCTTGGCCAAGGCGGGCTTGTCGGCAATGCCGGCAATGGCTTGCAGCGCCGGCTGCACCGGCGCGTTGCCACGCGCTTCGATGCCCGCTTCGTCCATGAATGCGGCGTAATAATCACCGATCTTGCGGACTTCGCCGGGGTTGGCTTTACCGGCTTCTTCCATGATGGCGCGGGTGTCGGCCAATGTTTTCTCTGCGATCACATTGAAACTGCCATAACTGGAGCGATCAGCCGGTATCTCGGTGCGCTGCACCCATTGCCCATTGGCGAAATCGTAGAAGTTGTCGCCCGCGGCGACGCTGCGGTCCATGCCGTCGGCATCAAAGCCAAAGCTGCCCAGCTGCGGTTTGGCGGCGGCGGTGGCCGCTGCGGGTGTTGCGTTGGTATCAGCGGCGGGTGCGCTGGCATCTTTTGCACAGCCGCTGAGAGCGAGTGCGGTGCCGATTGCCAGTACCAGGAAGGAACGTTGCAAAGCCATGACGATATCCAGAGGATGTGTATGACAAGTCTAGACCTCGAACCCCGTTCACAAAGATATTGATTCTGGCACTTGACGGATGTGCACAAGTGCGGGGAATGCGAGAAAATTGGTCACGCACTCTTCACGCCGACGGTGATTGTGCTGCATGCTTGAGCGAACGCGCTGCAGATGGTGTCTGGGGAGACATTGGCAGGGTGGAGTATGTGGTGTTCGCATGCGACCGTTGCAGGTCCCCACCTGCCGGTTCCTAGTTGTAGTGATGCCAGGACCAACATACGCAATGCCAGCTTTCCGCCTACTGATACGTTGGACCCACCGGTGACTCGGACGCCGGCTCATCCATTGCGGGTCATGATCATTGCCGGCGTGGCGGTGGGTTTGCTGTTGGCGGGCGGCATGATCAGCATGCTGTGGAACGACCGCAACAGCCGGCTTGAGGCAGCGCAGCGGCAGTCGGCCGCGCTGGCCAGCGGCAGCAGCCGTCTGTTGCGCGCGCAGTTGGTCACTTGGGAACGCGCGTTGCGCGGCACCGCCAGTGACACCAGGGAGTTCTATCGACAGGTGCCTGATCAGGCGCCTGCTTTGTTTGAGGCTAGCCTGCGCGGTGTGCTGGAGCGTAACCAGGACCTTGCCTCCATCACCTTGGTGGATGACCGTGGCGTGCCACTGTCGGCAGGGGTAGGCGACCTCACGTTGCAGAGTTGGGTGGTTCCGGAGAACCGCCTGCTCAATGGTGGCCTCTATGTCGGTGCGCTGGAGCAGGCGCCCGACAAACATTGGGTGCTGCGCGCAGCTCTGCAGGTGCAGCCGGGCCAGTGGTTGTTGACACGGGTGCGGCTGGGAGCGTTCCAGGAAGTGGTCAGCGGCCTGGATCTGGGCCGCGATGGCACCGCCTCCATTGGCAACCGTTACGGGCAGTTGCTGGCCCATAGCCGTGACCCCGAACACTTGGTTGGCAACCCGTTGGCGCGGCCGATGAAGGTTCTGCAGCCATCACCGACGGTGTTGAAACGCGGTGTGGTGACCAGTCCTTTTGATGGTCAGCGCCGCATCGCAGCGGTCAGCGTGCCAACAGATTTCCCCTTGAGCCTGTACGCCTCACTGTCCTACCGCGAGGTGATGGCCGGCTGGTATCTGCTGCTGTATGCCTCCATCGGTATCTATCTGTTGTATCTGGCTGGCTTTGCCTACCTGCTGTATCGGGTTGACCGCAGTACCCGTCACCAGCAGCAGCTCAGCGAAGAGTTGCAGGCCGGCAATGCCGAACTGGCATTGGCACATGAAGTCGGCAAGGTCGGCACCTGGTCCATCCATGGCGAACGACCAATCGTGTATTGGTCGGCGCTGACCCAGCAGATGCTGTCCGTGGCTGGGCGCAGCACCTCGCTGGAAGGATTTCTGGCGCGGGTGCACGAGGAAGACCGCGCCTGGTTGAAGGACATGCTGGTGCGCGCGCTGGCTGGCAAGGGCGCCTTGAATGCGATGTTCCGGTTGCGCAGCGGTGATGGTTCGTTGCGCTGGCTGTCCGCGCGCGGTGAGCTGGTCGACGATGCGGGTGACGGCAAGCGTCTGGCCGGTGCGGTGGTCGATATCAGCGAGCGGGTCAACACCGAGGCGCGGGCGCAGGAGGCGCAGCGCCAGTTCCGGCTGGTGTTCGATCGCAACCCGGCGCCGTTCTGGATCTTCGATCTGATTACCCTGCGCTTCCTGGAGGTGAACCAGGCCGCGATCGATCAGTACGGTTATAGCCGCGATGAGTTCCTGGCGATGTCCATCCTCGACATCCGCCCTGCAGCGGAGTGGGATGAAATCCGCCAGACCGCCGGCCGTGCCTTGAGTGGTGATCTGCTGGGGCTGCAGGTCAGCACCCATCTGCGCAAGGATGGCAGCGCCTTCCATGTGCAGGGGCATTTCGCCAAGCTGGAATTCGCCGGCCGCAATGCTTGCCTGGTGCTGGCCGAAGATGTCAGCCAACGCCTGCGTTACGAGAACGAACTGGCCTACCGCGCCAGTCACCATGCCGGCACTGGCCTGCTGACCGTGCGCGCGCTGTCCGAGCGGCTGGATGCCGGCAGTCTGGGCTACACCATTGCCCACGTGCAGCTGCGTGGCCTGCAGATGATCACCGATACCCTCGGCCGCGATGCCGGTGAAGAGGCGCTGCGCGCGGTGTCGGTGCGGCTGGGTGGCCTTGCCGCCCGCTATGGCCTGCTGGCGCACCAGCCGGCCGAGGACTTCGTGCTGGCGATAGAAGGCGAGGGCGATCCGCAGATGGCACTCAATGCCTTGCTGGCGGCGGTGGCAGAGCCCATCCGTGGTCGCGATACCTATCACCAGCTGGAAGCACGCATCGGTGTGGCCAGCTGTCCGCAGGATGGCGAACTGGCCGAGCAGGTGCTGGGCCGCGCCGCCCAGGCGGCGCATGCCGCGCGCGAGACTGGTGTGGCGCTGTTGCACTTCCACAGTGGTATGGCGGCGCATTACACCGAGCGGCTGCAGTTGGCCGGGCGCATCCATATGGCCATCGACCGCGGTGAATTCCTGCTGCACTTCCAGCCCATCATGGATGCCTCCGAGGGCAGCCCGGTGGCGCTGGAGGCCTTGTTGCGTTGGCCGCAGGCCGATGGCAGCTTCATCGCGCCGGGTGACTTCATCCAGTTGTGCGAAGACACCGGTTTGATCATCGCGCTCGGCCGCTGGGTGATCCACGCCGCCGCGCGTGCGCAGAAACAATTGTCTGCCGCTGGTTGGCAGCATCTGCCGATCGCGGTGAATGTCTCGGCCGTGCAGCTGTTCAACAGCGACCTGGTAGGCGAGTTCAGCCGTGCCATGCAGGACCATGGCCTGGCCCGCGGTGCGCTGCAGATGGAGCTCACCGAGAGCGTGCTGATGCGCAATCCCACCCAGGCGTTGCAGACCCTTGGCCATCTGCATGCCAATGGCGTGGGCGTGGCACTGGATGATTTTGGTACCGGTTTCTCCAGCATGTCCTACCTGCAGCATCTGCCGCTGGATTCGCTGAAGATCGACCGCGGTTTTGTCAGCGACGTCGAAACCAATCCGCGCAACGCCGCCATCTGCCGTGCGTTGTTGTCGTTGGGCCACAGCATGGGCTTGTCGGTGATCGCCGAGGGCGTGGAGACCGAGGGCCAGCGGCGCTGGCTGGCCGCACATGGCTGCGACCAGGTGCAGGGTTACCTGCTGGGCCGGCCGATGCCGCTGGAGCAGGTGCTGACGATGCTGGAAGACAGCCGCTCAAGCTGAGCGGTCGGCGTCCTCGTCCAGGCATTCGACCAGGTAGTCGATGAAGCTGCGCACCTTGGGCGCCAGGTGGCTGCGGCTGGTGTAGACCGCATAGATGCTGGCAGGCATTTCCCATTGCGTCAGTACCGGTACCAGACGGCCGTCGGCCAGCGCCTGGTCGACGATGAAATCCGGCTGGGCGATGATGCCCATGCCGGCGATGGCGGCTTCGCGCAGCACATCGCCATTGTTGGCGCGCATGTGGGGCTGTAGCGGGACGCTGACTTCGCCCTGCGGCCCGGTCAACTGCCAGGCATCGTTTGCGGTGGAGTAGGTGTAGTACAGGCACTGGTGCCCCGCCAGATCCTCCGGGGTGAGCGGCGTGCCGTATCGGGCCAGATACGACGGCGCCGCGCACAGATGGATGCGGACTCGCGCCAGATGCCGCGCGATCAGATTTGGCGCTGGCTGGCGGGTGATGCGGATGGCAAGGTCATAACCTTCCTCGACCATGTCGACCAGGCGGTCGGATAATTGCAGGTCAAGCTCCACCTGTGGATAGCGCGCGCTGTATGCAGGCAGCAATGCACCCAGCCGGGCGATGCCGTAACTGACGGGCGCATTGATACGCAGCCGTCCGGACGGCTGCAGCGCTTGGGCACCGACCGAGGCCTCCAGCTCGTCGAACTCGGTCAGCAGCTGCACGCAGCGCTGGTAGTAGGCCGCACCGGTGCTGGTCGGGCTGACCCTGCGCGTGGTGCGATTGAGCAGGCGGGTGGACAGGCGCTTCTCCAGCGCGGCGATCTGACGGGTGACAGCGGCGGTGGAGATGTCCAGCGCATCAGCGGCGGCGCTGAAGCCATTGCGCTCAACCACCGCGACAAACACCCGCATGGCATCGATGGTGTCCATTGTTTCCGTTTCCGCAATAAAACGTTACCGCTGAGATTATTTATTGCTGGGGCTCCGGGCAATAACCTGCACTCTCCGAATCCTTCAGGGAGCCCACGATGCGCAGTTCGCTGCCTTCCCTCTACATCTCGCATGGTTCACCGATGACCGCCCTGGAGCCGGGGGTGGTTGGGCCGCGGCTGGCTGAAGTGGCTGCCGGGATACAACGGCCGCGCGCCATCGTCATGGCCTCGGCGCATTGGCTGGGGCATGCACCGCAGGTATCGGCGGCGGCCCAGCCGGAGACAATCCATGATTTTGGTGGTTTCCCCGAGGCGCTGTACAAGCTGCAGTACCCGGCACCCGGTGCACCGGCGCTGGCCCGGGACGTGGCCCAGCGGCTGGCCGATGCCGGCCTGCAACCTGGCATCGACCCGCAACGCGGACTCGATCACGGCGCCTGGATGCCGTTGCGCTACCTGTATCCGGAGGCCGACATCCCGGTGCTGCAGGTGTCGATCCAACCGGGGCTCGGCCCGAAGCACCAGTTTGCGATGGGCCGTGCGCTGGCACCGCTGCGCGAGCAGGGCGTGCTGCTGATCGGCTCGGGCAGCATTACCCACAATCTGCATGACTGGCGCAAATACCACGAGGGCAAGGAGGCGCCATATGTGCGCCCGTTCATCCAGTGGGTGGAGCAGAAGCTGGAGGCCAATGACCTGCCTGCGATGTTCGGCTACCGCCAGCAGGCGCCATTCGCGGCCCAAGCGCATCCCACCGACGAGCATTTTTTGCCGCTGTACTTCGCGATGGGTGCGGCCGGCAGTGATGAACTTGGTGCGCAGCGGATTGATGCCGGTATCGACATGGGGTTTCTGGCGATGGACATCTATCGCTTCGATGGCGAGGCGCAATGAGGTTTGCAGGTGATAGCTTGGCGTGAAGCGATGCACGCCAAGCCGGTTCGCCCTGGCGTGATGCGATTGCGAGCGATCATCGAACACATCGACGACAGCATCGGCTGGTTGCTGTGGTAATTTCCCGGTATTCATCCGCCACTGCCAGTGTCGGCAGCCTGCTGTCGTGGTAGTGAATCCGTGGAACGGGCATGCACACGATTGAAGTAGTTCTGGCGATGCTGGTGGCGGTAGTCGCCAGCGGCTATCTGGTAAGAATCCTCCCCTTCTCATTGCCATTGCCCTTGGTGCAGATCGGCTTGGGCGCGCTGATTGCAGGCGTGTTCAATCGCGGCCATGCGCTTGAGCCGGACATGTTCTTCCTGCTGTTCCTGCCGCCGCTGCTGTTCCTGGATGGTTGGCGCATTCCCAAACAGGGCCTGTTCCGCGACAAGGGCGCGATCCTGGAACTGGCGTTCGGGCTGGTGGTGTTCACCGTGCTCGGTGCCGGCCTGTTGATCCACTGGATGATTCCATCGATGCCGTTGGCAGTGGCGTTTGCGTTGGCGGCGATCATCTCGCCGACCGATCCGGTGGCGGTCAGTGCGATTGCCTCACGCGTGCCGATTCCCAAGCGGCTGATGCACATCCTGGAGGGCGAGTCGCTGTTGAACGACGCCTCCGGTCTGGTCTGTTTCCGCTTCGCGGTGGCAGCGGTGATGACCGGCTCGTTCTCGCTGGCGCAGGCCTCGCTGACCTTCCTGTGGGTGGCCTTGGCCGGGCTGGCGATTGGCGTGGCGGTGACCTTGGGGGTGTCGACCTTCCAGCGTTGGTTGTGGCGCAGCTTTGGCGAAGAACCGGGCGCGGCGCTGCTGGTCAACCTGCTGATTCCGTTCGCCGCCTACCTGCTGGCCGAAGAACTGCATGCATCCGGCATCCTCGCCGCGGTTGCCGCTGGCGTCACCATGAGCTATGTGGAGTTGACCGGCCGCATCAGTGGCAGCATGCGCGTGCAGCGCAATGCGGTCTGGAACATGGTGCAGTTCAGCTTCAACGGCATCATCTTCGTGCTGCTCGGCGAGCAGCTGCCGGGCATTGTTGAACGCGCGATCGAGACGATGTCCTCCACTGGCCATCACAGCGCGTGGTGGCTGCTGGTCTATGTGCTGGCGATCAATGCGGTGCTGGTGGTACTGCGACTGGTCTGGGTATGGCTGTCGCTGCGCTGGAACCTGCTGCGGGCGCGGATGCGTGGCGAAAAAGAAACGACCAGTACCTCATGGCGGGTAGTGCTGGCGATGTCGGTGGCCGGCGTGCGTGGCGCGATCACCTTGGCCGGTGTGCTGACGCTGCCGTTGATGGTGCCCGGCGGCGAGCCGTTCCCGGCGCGTGATCTGGTGATCTTCCTGGCTGCTGCGGTGATCCTGGTGTCGCTGGTTGGCGCCAGCCTGTTGCTGCCGCGCCTGCTCAAGGGACTGGAGCTGCCCAAGGACGACGACAGCCGGCGCGAGGAAGATCTGGCCCGCAGGGCCTCGTCCAAGGCGGCCTTGGCGGCGGTTGAGAAGGCGCGTCAGGGCTTGGTCGAGGGCCAATCAACTGGCGCCGTGCAGCTGCTCAACGATGCTGCGGCACGGGTGAGCCTGCTGTACCAGCGCAATCTGGAAAAGGGTCAGGGCCCGGATGAAGACCCGGAGAAAGTGCGGCGCATGGAACAGGCCTATCGTAGTCTGCGTACGGCCGGCTTGAATGCCGAGCGCGAGGAGCTGTTCCGGCTGACCCGGCGCGGACAGGTGTCTGATGAGATCGCGCGCAAGCTGATCCGTAATCTGGATCTGCTGGAGACCCGGCAGAGGGATTGAGGGTGGTTTTGGGCTTCTTTAGCTAGAAGCTTCCCCTCACCCCAACCCCTCTCCCGCAGGCGGGAGAGGGGCTAGTGCACTACGAGCCCCTCGCAATCCGAGCCCCTCTCCCGCCTGCGGGAGAGGGGTTGGGGTGAGGGCAGGCTCCTGGCTAAAAATGCAGCCTTTAAGCTTTTAAGCGTTCTTCAACTCAAGAAAATACGGCTCAACCGTACCCTTGATCTTCAGCGTCATCGGGTTGCCGCGGCGGTCGCGGGCCTTGCCGGCCTGTACGCGGATCCAGCCTTCCTGCACGGAATACTCTTCCACGTCATCGCGCTCGATGCCGTTGAAACGGACGCCAACACCACGCTGCAGGGCTTCAGCATTGTGGAACGGACTCTGCGGGTTGATCGCCAAATGATCGGGAGGGGTATCGCTCATCGTGATTCTTGGGTGCAGGCCACCGTGGCCGACTTCTGCCGCACAGGATAACCGCTGCGGCCCTCGCTTCGGTTTTTGATGACTTCCGTTGGCGGCCCGGGAGCGGCAAAATGCGCGCCATTACGTAGTGGAAACCGCCCCATGCCTGACAACAGCGCCGATTACGAAGACTCCGACGAACTGCGCCCGGATTTTGACGAAGACGACCATCCGGCGCGGGTCTGGAACCTGCTGTGGCTGATCAATCCCGGCGATGAAGACGCGGCACTGCAGCAGTTCGATGCCTGGCGCGAAGCGCGTGCGGGCAACGAAGAAGACCCGAGCGACGAGCAATGGCTGTGGGACCTGAAGGACGCCATCGACTGGCGTTCAGGTTTCTATGTGGACTGGAAGGACACCGATTCCTTCGTTGCCGCGCTGGACGAAATGGCCGCGCGCTGGAATCTGAACATCGCCTGGGGCGGCGACTTCGATGATGAAGACTTCACCGACGACCTCGATGTGCCCATGCTGATGACCACCGCCCATGACCGCCTGCGCGAGCACGGCTACACCGTGTGGAACTGGAATACCGGTGGCGACGCCTACGCCGGCTGGGTGGCATTGAGCCGCGACGACGAAGCGATGCTGGCACTGTGCTCGTTGCTGGGTGTGGAAGTCCGCCCGGGCAGCGACCCGTTCTAAGCGGGTTTTTGTAGGAGCGGCGTAAGCCGCGAAGCTGGCATCAGGGAAGCGATCTGCATGTCCGTGATCTGGCGGAATACGTGCTTCGCGGCTTACGCCGCTCCTACAAACCGCTGGTCAGGGCTGATACAACGCCCGCGCATTGGCAATCACCCGCCGCATCTGCGCGCGATCGGTATGCCGCGATATCGCCTGTGCTCCCAGCACAAGCGCCTGCTCACGCAATGGCGCCGGCACGTCGTAGTGCACGCCGCTGGGGCGGTTCTGGAAGGCTCTGCGCGGAATCCCGAGCTGCTGCGCCAGCGCATGCAGCTCGGGCAAGGTGTCGGCCATCAGATGCGCCCAACGCTCACCGCGCCAGGGATGTACCGCATCGTCGATATAGACCGTCACGTTCGGCCTTGGACTCAGGCCTTGGACTTGTCGTCGTCAGCCGGTACTTCTTCGGCGATAGCGACGACATCATCAGCCACTTCGGCAGCTTCTTCAGCAGCGTCTTCGCCTTCGATGCCTTCAAACTCGGACACCAGACCAGCCAGGTAATCGTCGGCGGTCTTGCCTTCGTCGGCGGCCAGGTCGTCGATCATCTGCTGCAGCGCTGCGGAGTACTCCAGGGTGACCTTGCGGCCTTCCTTCTCCTGCACATTGGCCAGGTGCTTGAGCATGGCCAGCATCGGCACCGGGTTGTCGGCATTGCCCATGGTCTGGCCGCCGATGGCCAGCAGCCACTCGGTGCCCTGCAGGCCGATGGCGGCCACGACCTGGCCTTCTTCGTTGACCAGCACGGCGTGGTTCTGCACCGGCTGCTGGGCGTTCAGGCGGGAGAACGGGCGGCGCGGGGCCTGCTTCTTGCGCTTGTCGCGCTTGGCTTTGGAGAGCTTGGACATGATGTTCGGCTGATAGGAAAACGATGCCCATTGTAGGCGCAGCGGGCCCCTGCTGCCGGAACAGGGCTCAGCCGGGGCCGTCGCTGACGCTGTCAGCCGGCGCCGCTGCAGCGGCCGCCGGGACGATGGTGGCTACCGGCACCGGCAGGCTGTCGGCCTGGTTAAGGGCCGCTGCTTCGGCTTCCTGGCTCATCACCACGATGCTGATGCGGCGGTTGATCGGGTTCTGCGGGTTGCTCTTGTCGAACAGTACCGAAGACGCCAATCCGACCACCCGCGCCACCTTGGCCGGGTCCATGCCGCCTTCCAGCAGCGCACGCCGCGCGGCGTTGGCACGGTCCGCGCTCAGTTCCCAGTTGCCGTAGCCCACCTGGGTGGAATAGGCGGTGGTGTCGGTATGGCCGGTGAGGCTGATGTGGTTGGGCACCTGGTTGATGTAGCGCGACAGCTCCACCAGGATCGTCTGCGTATACGGCATCAGCCGCGCGCTGCCGAGGTCGAACATCGGCCGGTTCTGCTTGTCCACGATCTGGATGCGCAGGCCTTCAGGGGTGATGTCGAGCAGCAGCTGGTCCTTGAACGGCTCCAGCGCCTGGCTCTTGCTGATCGCTTCCTGCAGTTCTTGCTTCAGTGCTTCCAGCCGCCGCTTGTCGCGTTCGCGCTCCTGCACCGGCGTGGGCACCGCTTCCTGCTTGTTCTGGAAGGGATCATTGCTGTTGCCGCGCGACACATCGGTAGCGCCGCCCAGCTTGATCATCGAGGTACTGGCACCGCCAGGCCCGGCCATGCCCGGCGCCGGCGTACTACTGCTGCCGGCCAGCGGGCTGGGGTTGCGGAAGTACTCGGAAATCGCCGCGCGCTCTGGCTTGGTGGTGGCGGCCATCAGCCACAGCACCATGAAGAAAGCCATCATCGCGGTGACGAAGTCGGCGTAGGCCACCTTCCATGAGCCGCCGTGGTGGCCGCCGCCCTGGACTTTCTTCACCCGGCGCACGATCACCGTGGGTTTGGTCTCGGTCATGGCGCGGGCCTTACTTGACCGACTTCAGGTGCTGCTCGAACTCGCTGAAGCCCGGGCGCAGTGCCGAGGGCACGGTCTTGCGGGCGAATTCCAGCGCGATCTTCGGGTTGTAGCCACGCAGGCAGGCCAGCAGCGCGGTCTTCACTGATTCGTAGATGCGTGCGTCCTGTTCGGCGCGGGCTTCCAGTGCCGCGGCCAGCGGGCCGACGAAGCCATAACCCAGCAGGATGCCGAGGAAGGTGCCGACCAGCGCACCGGCCACGTGGGCGCCCACTTCCTTGATGTCGCCGCCGATCGAGCCCATGGTGATGACGATGCCCAGCACCGCGGCGACGATGCCGAAGCCGGGCAGGCCATCGGCGACTTTATTGAGCACGTGGGCTGGTTCCATCGCCTCGTGGTGGTGCTTTTCCAGCTCCAGCTCCAGCAGCGGTTCCAGCTCATGCGGCTCGATGTTGGAGCCGATCATCAGCCGCAGGCAGTCGGTGATGAAGTCCAGCAGGTGGTGGTCGGCCAGCACCTTGGGGTAATTGGCGAACACCGCGCTGTCCTGCGGGTTCTCGACGTGTTCTTCCAGCGCCATGAAGCCTTCGCGGCGCGCCTTGTTGAGCAGTTCGTAGAGCAGGCTGAGCACGTCCAGGTAGTCCTGCTGCTTGTACTGCGGGCCCTTGAACACGCTGAGCGTGGCCCGCAAGGTCTGCTTGACGGTCTTGAGCGGGGTGGCGATCAGGAACGCGCCGAACGAGGCGCCACCGATGATCACCAGCTCGTAAGGCTGCCACAGTGCGCCCAGGCGACCATGCGCACCGACGTAGCCGCCCAGGACAGCGAAGATGACAACGAGCAGGCCAACGATGATGAGCATGGGGGCAGACAAGGGATGGGGATATCCCGTTGTCGGCCGTCAGCGGAAAATCTGTAGCGCCGGGCGGCTCATGTAGTGCCGAGCCATGCTCGGCTGGGTGCAGCAAGCCCTGTAGTGGGGGGGGGGGGGGGGGGGGGGGGCGGGCGCGGGGCGGGGGCCGCGGCCCGGGGCGGGGCGGCCCCCGGGGGGGGGGCGGCG
>NZ_JBRREK010000019.1:0-80942 GCF_056760235.1 Stenotrophomonas sp. STEN018 | reverse complement strand
TATTTTTTCCGCAGCGGGGGGGGTATTGGTTGTTGTTTTTTTTGGTCGGGCCTTACCGCTTTTCGCGGTTTATTTTACGGAGGGGGGGTTCCGTGTGGCCGCCCGCTCCCACAAACCAGCAAAGCTACTTCCTACTCGGATCCAACGAGATCAACCGGGTCACATCCAACAACGCAGCCGGCAGATGCACGCCGCCCGGTGCGGCCAGATAGCGCGGTCGCCATTCGGGTGCGAACTTGGACTTGAAGCGCCGCAGTCCGCTGAAGCCATAGAAGCGCTCACCATGGCGTGCGACCAGATTGGCAAAGCGGTTCCAGCGACCGGCCAGGCGATGTTGGGCCAAGCCAGTCAGTGGTGCCATGCCCAGTGAGAAGCGGGTATAGCCATTGGCCGCCCCCCACAGGAACAGTTCGATGAACAGGAAATCCATCGTGCCCTTGGGCGCATCCGGCCGGTGTCGCATCAGGTCGACTGACAACTCGTGCCCGGCCGGGGCCTGCCAGATATTGGCAAATGCCACGATGCGGCCTTCGGCCTCAACCACGGCTACCGGGAAGCGGCCCAGATAGTCGGGCTCGAAACTGCCCAGCGAGAACCCCTTCTCTTCGCCGGCCTTTTCGTCCAGCCAGGCGTCGGAGATCTCGGCCAATTCGTCCAGCATGGCCGGTACCTCGTTGGCAGGCGCCAGCCTGAAGCTGAGCCCCAGACGCTTGCCCTTGTTCCATGCCTGCCGCAGGTCAGCGCGTTCGCTGCCAGCAAGGCTGAAATCCTGCAGTGGCACCATCGCTTCTTCGCCCAGCTTGACCAGGGTCAGGCCCAGGTCGAGATAGTGCTGCCAGTACTTGTCGCTGGTCTGGTAGAACACCGGGCGCAGGCCAAGCCGGTCGGCTTCTTCGCGGAACTTCCAGATCAAGGCGGCTGCAACCTGTGGGGGCCCGACCGGGTCACCCATTGACACCAGTGAACCGCCGTAGCGTTGCAGCATCACAAACCCATCACCGGCCTCGCTGCGCAGGATCGCCTTGTCGCCGGTCATCGCCAGGCAGGCCTGTGTGTCCTGGGCCAAGGCCAATATTGGCCGCAGCTGCTCGAGCGTGGCCGCGTCCGGCAATGGCAGAGGGTTGCGGGTACTGTGCAGCAGCCGCGCCAGGCCAAACACGATCAGCGCGATGCAGACCAGCAACAGGGCGCGCAGGGCGCGTGGTGCGTTGCCGGAAGTAGCGAACTGCCACCACAGTTCGTTCTGGTATTCGACATGGCTGTAGACGAAGAACAGCAGCCATACCGTCGCTACCAGCACCAGGGCGACGTTGCGCAGCCACGGCCACGACCAGGCCTCGTCCAGCAGTGCGCCTTCCCGATAGAACTCGCGCCGCGCCGCCCATAGCGCCACCGCCACCAATGGCAAGGTCAGGGCCACCGTCAGATGGCCGCCGCGCAGCCAAGCCGGCACTGGCAGGGCGACGCACAACGCCAGTGCCAGCATCCAGGCCGCGTGGCTGCGCCGTTGCAGGCCTTGGCCGATCAGCAGCAGCAGCACGCCACCCAGGCTGCCGAGCAGATGCGAGGTTTCCACGATCGGCAGCGGCGCCGGCAGTACGCGGCGGTGCGGCACCGGCAGGGTGCCGTCGATCACCAGCAGCGCACCGGCTGCGAACACCGCCAGCGCGATCAATTGCGGCAGCCATGGCCGGATCACTGACCAGGCCGTACCAGCACCGCTGCGCAGTGGGCGGCGCACGCTGGCCAGCGCGGCCAGCAGTGCGGACAGGAACAGCGGCAGAAGGTAGTAGGTGACGCGATAGGCCACGGCAGCAGCAAGGATGGCGGCGGGTGCCACCTGTGGCAGCAGCTTGAGCAGGCTCCATTCGAACACGCCCAGCCCAGCCGGTACGGTGGATACCAGCCCGGCCACCACCGCGACCAGATACAGACCGATGAAGCCGGTGAAGTTGACCTCGGCCTGCGCCGGCAACAACACGTAGAACGCCGCAGAAGCCAAGCCCAGCTCGACTACGCTCAGTGCGGTGACTTCCAGCACGGTTCGGCGGTCGGGAATCCACATGCGATGCTGGCCCCAGCCGACGCTGCGGCCGTCGCGGCCGACCAATAGCAGCATCGCGGCGAAGCCGACCAGCATGGCGATGCCCAGCGCATGCACCGCAGTGGCCGAGATCGGCAAGGCCAGGGCAGCGGCATTGGGCTCCAGCAGCAAGGCCAGGCCCAGCAACAGCCAGGCGCCGAACACGAAGCCCAAGGTGCTCATCAGCACCACCTGGCCGATCTCGACCAGGCTCAGCCCGGCCTGGCCGTAACTGCGCACGCGGATGGCGCCGCCGGTCAGTGCGGCAAAACCCAGCGTCTGCCCGGCGGCATGGGCAAGGAAGGCGGTGATGCCGATGCGGGCAGCGGGTAGCGGATGCTTGGCGCGGCGCAGGCCGATCGCATCGAAGCCGATCAGGCAGGCATAGCTGGCCATGCCCAACAACGTAGCTATACCTAGTTGCGACCACGACAGCCCACGTATTGCCATGCGGATCTGGCGGTAGCCGTGGTCGCTGAATTCGCCAGCCAGCGCGTGCAAGGCCATCGCCATGATGGCCAGGGTGACGAGGATGGCGGCAATACGGCGCCAAACTGGCGCGGGAGATTCCGATGTCGTGGACGACGCAGTCATGCGGGAAGTTGTTTGGGGCTATGCGCTGGTGTGGCGCGGGCACATAAGACTAGCGTCAGCGCGTGATGATGGCTGCATGCGCACGCTGGGGCGTTGTCACCGGCTTCAGTCGGCGTGGTGGTTGCAGGCGACTAGACTTGGCAGCTCAAACGCGGGGGAGTGGGCATGGGCGGAAGTCAGTACCGGGCAGGGTGGCAATCGGCCATACCGGCATCGGCGGTAGTGTTGGCGTTGTTGCTGTTCTTGGTTATTGCCATCGGCCTGCAGTTTGCCCGTGATGACCTGGACTGGGTGCGCGCCACCCTCAGCCTGTATCTGCACGGCCCATACGGGGCCCTGTTGCGCGGCGCCTACTGCTTGCTGGCCTTGGCCATCGCCGCGCTTGGGGTGATGCTGTACCGGCAGGCGCGTGGAAGTGCGCGACGCGGCTTGCCGCCCAGTTTGTTTGCGGTGGCCGGACTTGGTCTGGCCGGGGTGGCGATAGGTGACAGCTGGTTGCCGCAGCATGCGCCGCTGCTGGCCCCCTTGCTGCATGGCCTGGCTGCGCAGACCGCCTTCCTGAGCGTGACCGTGGCGATGCTGCTGCAGGCCTGGTGCTTCGGTCGTGACCCACAGTGGCAGGGCCTGCATCGGCTGGCATGGATATGGGCATGGCTGGCCTTCGCCGGGCTGTGGCTGCACGTGCTGTGGCGTGACAGCCCTCGTGGACTGGGGCAGAAGCTGGTGATTGCCGTGGTGGTGGGCTGGTTGCTGCTGGTGGCCTTGGCGGCATGGCGGCGTTCACGCAAAGAAACGCCTGAAACTTCCACTTGCCCTCACAATGGCAGGCACACCCACAACACGGAGTCACCCCAATGATCCAGCGCTTCGATACCGGTCCGCGCATGTCGGAAATGACCATCCACAATGGCGTGGCCTATCTGGCCGGCCAGGTGCCGGAAGATACCAGCGCCGATATCGTTGGCCAGACCGAGCAGGTACTGCAGGCCATCGACGATCTGCTGCGTCTGGCACCGACCGACAAGACCAAGATCCTGCGCGCCGAGATTTTCCTGGCCGACCTGGCTGACTTCGCGGGCATGAACCAAGCCTGGGACAAGTGGGTGCCGCAGGGTGCCACGCCGTCGCGCGCTACCGTGCAGGCCAAGCTGGCCAACCCGGCGTGGAAGATCGAGATCGTGATCACCGCTGCGGTGCCGTAAGCGGGCTGAGTGAAATCGTCGATCTGCCTTGGCCGTTGCGGCGTCCTTGGCAGATCAGGCACTGCTGTATTTGCAGGGAGGCAAGGGGAAGGGAATGAAAAGCAGTCTGTTGTTCGGCGTGTGTTGCGCGCTGGCTACTGCCAGTGCAGCCGTATGTGCCGCGCCACCGGCGCAGGCGCCGCTGTCGAAAATGATCTACGCGCAAGTGCCCTTGCAGCGCATCGAGCCATTGGACTACCCGCAGTTCAAACTGATCGAGGCCGAGTTGCGCAACACCGTGCGTCGATTTGGCGATCGCCGCGTGCCCAACCATTTCTGCGCGATTGGCTACCAGCTCGGCGGTGGCACGGTGGAAACGGTGCTGATCTGGGACAACGCGCAATGGCTGATCCGCTGGTGGGGCGGCGATGCGCTGGCCACCTCGGAGGAACGGCATGCGGTGTCCGCATCGTTCTCGCCGGTTACTGATCTACGCACGGATCTGGTCGAGGACAACCGCTATCCGCTGGGCACGCGCGCGATAGTGCGCGCCGATGCGGAGGCCGTGATTGCGGATTGCCAGGCGCATGGACGGCAGTACACCGTGCCGCCGCTGGCGCCGAAGGGCGAAGATGATGAGTATTGAGGGAGCACCCTGTGGCTGGTTTGTAGGAGCGGCGTAAGCCGCGAAGCCGACAGTCTTCGGATCGAAGCGTTCAACATGATCTGGGACAGCTGCTTTTTTCGGTTTGATGCCGGGATCGGAATCTCCGCTCGCTGGATTTCTACGAGCTTCGCGGCTTACGCCGCTCCTACGGCCCTGACAGCCAGATCGATGCAATCGACCGGACAGGGCGGGATGCACAGCTCGCAGCCGGTGCACAGGTCGGCCAGCACGGTGTGCATGTACTTGGCGCCGCCGACGATGGCATCGACCGGGCAGGCCTGGATGCACTTGGTGCAGCCGATGCAGTCGGCTTCAACGATCACCGCGACCTGTGCCGGTTTGTGTTCACCACGGCTGTGGTCGTAGGGCAGGGCGGCGACACCTAGTAGATGGGCAAGCGCCCGCGCGCCCGCGTCGCCACCGGGCGGGCAGTGGTCAATACCGGCGTCGCCAGCGGCCATGGCTTCGGCATACGGGCGGCAGCCGTCGTAACCGCACTGCCCACACTGGGTCTGCGGCAGCAGACGGTCGAGACGTTCGACCAGCGCAGCCCTTCCTTCTCCCTCCGGAAGAAGGTGGCGCGTAGCGTCGGATGAGGGTCGGGTATTCATTGGAGAGTCCTGCTGTTCGCCCTCGCCCCAACCCATCTGCCGAAGGCAGGGGGGCTCAGGAAATGCATTTGCCGCGATACCAACGCTCGTGTGCCAGCGCCAGCATGGGCTTGTCTTCGCTGCTGTCGCCGTAGGCATGGATGCGTTGGAACGAACCCAGGTCGAACATGCGTCGCACCAGCGCGACTTTGTGCCTGCCGCAGTCGCGCTCGGCGTAGCGCCCGGTGAGGCGGTTGTCCTGCACTTCCAGCTTGTTGCAGATCATCTTCAAACCCAGCGAATCGCACCAGTGCTGCAGGTACAGATCAATGGAGGCCGATACCACAGCCACGGTGTGGCCTTGCGCCTTGTGCCATTGGATCTGCTCCAGCATCTCCGGGCGCACCATGCCAGGCAGCTGCTCGCGTGCGTAGTCGTGCGCCATCTGGCGGACTTCACCAGCATGACGACCGCTGAATACCTGCGAGGTGACGCGACGACGGATACGCTCGGCCGAGATCAGCTTCAGCCGGTAGGCCAGCAGCCACGGCCCCACCCGCCACCAACCCTGCGCGCGCTGCTCCGGCGTGGCCACACGACGCAAAAACCGACTGTAGGTGTCACAGACGGTGATGGTGTGGTCGAAGTCGAAGAGGGCTAGTTGCATGGGGTCAAGGTGGGAATCGAGATTGGGAGTTCGCAAACGCAAGAACGGGCGCGGTTTTTTATGTATCCGGAAGCCCTGCTGCTTGCGCGATGTCGGAATCAGGGCTGCAACCACTCCCCGATCCCCACCACCGAACGCCGGCTTCAGCGAACCGGCATGCCCGGCAATGCGCCGCTATCGGCATCCAGCAGCGCCAGCGCGCCACCGTCGAAGCCGGCCGACAGGATCATGCCTTCGCTCAGGCCGAAGCGCATCTTGCGCGGGGCCAGGTTGGCGATGAACACCACGTTGCGGCCGACCAGTGCTTCCGGCTCGGCATAGCTGCCGCGGATGCCGGAAAAGATCTGCCGCTGGCCGAGGTCGCCGGCATCCAGCAGGAAGCGCAACAGCTTGTCCGAGCCTTCGACGAAGCCACATTCCAGCACCTTGCCGATCCGCAGGTCGAGCTTGGCGAAATCGTCGATGCCGATGTACGCGGAGGCTTCACCTTCGGCCTTGGCTTCAGTCTTCACTTCAACCTTGGCGGGCTTTTCAGCCTTGACCGGCTTGGCTTCGGCAGCGGGCTGGGCGGCGAGGGTGTCCTTGGAGGCGTCGGTCATTGCGTCAATCATCTTGGTGTCGATACGGGTGAACAGCGCCACGTAGGCGGCGATGCTCTGTGCGGTCAGCGGCTTGACGAGGTCGTCCCAGCCATTCAACGGGGCGTTGAGGAAGCCTTCGGCCTGAAGCGCGGTAGCCGGCAGCACCGGCTTGAGGGCGGTGACCAGCACGCGGAACAGGTTCAGGCCCTGCGTGCAGACCGCCTGCAGTTCGGCGTCGGCGCCTTCTTGCTTGGCGATGACCCACGGTTTGGTGTCGTCGATGTACTTGTTGGCCTCGTCGGCCAGCGCCATGGTCAGGCGGATGGCGGCGGCTGCGTCGTTACGCTCGTAGGCCTCGCGAACCGGTGCCAGCGCGGCGACAAAGCGGTCGTACTGGGCCTGGTCCGGCAGTGCATCGGCCAGCTTGCCGTCGAAGCGCTTGGCGATGAAACCGGCGCAGCGGCTGGCCAGGTTGACGAACTTGCCGACCAGATCGGCGTTCACGCGGGCGGTGAAGTCGGTCAGGTTCAAATCCAGGTCATCAACGCCGCCGGAGGATTTGGCGGCGAAGTAATAACGCAGCGCTTCCGGTGCCAGCCCAGCATCCAGATAGGTGCGGGCCATGATGAAGGTGCCGCGCGACTTGCTCATCTTGGCGCCGTCCACGGTCAGGTAACCGTTGACGTGCAGCTTGGTCGGCGTGCGCAGGCCGCTGCCCTTCAGCACCGCCGGCCAGAACAGGCCGTGGAAGTTGACGATGTCCTTGCCGAGGAAGTGATGCAGCTCGGTAGTGCTGTCGGCGGCGAGTACGGCGTCGAAGTCGTCACCGGTCTTGGCGCACAGGTTCTTGAAGCTGGACAGGTAGCCGATCGGTGCATCCAGCCACACGTAGAAGTACTTGCCTGGTGCGCCCGGAATCTCGAAGCCGAAGTAGGGCGCATCACGCGAAATATCCCACGCGCGCAGGCCGCCTTCGGCATCCAGCCACTCGGCCAGCTTGGCCTTCACGCCGGGCAGGGCGACGTCGCCGGCCAGCCATTCGCGCAGGAAGTCCTGGAAGCGGCCGACCTCGAAGAAGTAGTGCTCCGAATCGCGCATTTCCGGGGTAGCGCCGGACACCACCGACTTCGGCTCGATCAGGTCGGTCGGGCCGTAGGTAGCACCGCAGACTTCACAGTTGTCGCCGTACTGGTCGGGCGACTTGCAGTTGGGGCAGGTGCCCTTGATGTAGCGGTCGGGCAGGAACATGCCCTTGGCCGGATCGTAGAACTGCGCCACCGAGCGACGGCTGATATGGCCGGCGGCGTCGAGCTTGGCGTACAACGCCTCGGTCAACTCGCGGTTGGTGGCTGAGTTGGTCGAGTCGTAGTGATCGAAATCCACGCCGAAGGCAGCGAAATCGCGCTCATGGCCGGCCTGGATGTTGGCGATGAAGGTTTCCGGGCTTACCCCGGCCTTCTCGGCGGCCAGCATGATCGGCGTGCCATGGGTGTCATCGGCGCAGACGTACCAGACCTTCTCGCCCATCATTCGCCGCGCACGCACCCAGATATCGGCTTGGATGTAACCCACCAGGTGGCCGAGATGCAGCGGGCCGTTGGCGTAGGGCAGGGCATTGGTGACTAGGGCGTTGCGGGTCATGGTGATGGTTTGCAGCAGGGGACTGCAGATTATCGCATGGCTGAAAAGAAGCAGCCCCGGGAGACCGGGGCTGCTGATTCCCTTCTCCCTGCGGGAGAAGGTGCGCCGCAGGGGCGGATGAGGGTAAGGGGCCCTAAGCCGACCCGACGGAACGAATAGCGACTTTGTCGCCTTACCCTCACCCCAACGCCTCTCCCGGAGGGAGAGGGGCTTCAAGCGGCTTACTGCTCGCGCAGCCAGGTCTGCGAGCGGCAGATGAACAGCACGCAGCCGGATACTTCCAGCTTGCGGCCGTTTTCGATCAGGGCCACCTTGGAGTTGTAGGTCTTGCCCTTGGCCGGGTCCAGGATGGTGCCGTTGGCCCACTTGTTGGCGCCGTCCGGGCGCAGGTTCCAGAGGATGGTCATGCCTTCGATCGGCTTGCCCTTGTTGGCGCCATCGCATTTGTTGCAGACCGGGTGCGGGCCATGCTCGGACTGCAGGACCTGCAATACCTTGCCGCTGAGGGTGCCATTGGCGGCCTGGCTGATCTCGACGATCGACTTCACCTTGCCGGTTTCGTCATCGATGGTGCGCCAGCGGCCGGCTGCGCTGTCACTGGCGCTGGCGGAGAAACCGGCGGCCAACAGCGGCAGGGCCAGCAACAGGGTCTTGAAAGTAGTACGCATGTATCCCCTCCCAGGGTGGGTTTGGTCAGCGGCCGGTGGCGCTGTTACGAGCCGAATGTAACCGCATTCGGTCCCGTACGGAATCCGCAGTGCAGCAGATTTTCGACATGTAGTGCCGAGCCATGCTCGGCAGGGGCTTTCTCGGCAATGCCCCAAAAGCGCCCTCACCCCAACCCCTCTCCCGCAGGCGGGAGAGGGGCTTGTAGTGCCGAGCCATGCTCGGCAGAGGCTTTCCCGGTAATGCCCCAAAAGCTGCCCTCACCCCAACCCCCGCTCCGCGCCCCGGCCCTTGCGCTGGCGCAAGGTCGTTCGACGAGCAGCGAACCATGGTTCGCAAACTGCTCCTCTCACCCCGCAGGCGGGAGAGGGGCTCAAACCGAGCATCGCTCGCATCTTGCTTACTGCACCGTCACCCGCTTGCGGTTGTCGGCCGAGACCCGGTCGATCAGCTTGTTGTACGGGTCGAAGCCGGCTTCATCGGGCATCTGGTCCACTGTGACCGTGATGCTGGGCGCAGCGGCAGTGATGTGGTGGCGCTGCAGGTACAGCACCTTTTCATCGCGTTCCTTGCCAGAGGCACCCTTGGCGAACACGCCGACCTCGATCCAGTCGTCCAGCGTGCCTGCGGTCTCCTTGCCCATGCCGTCGGCGTAGCGCTTGTCGGCATGCAGCTGCAAGGTCAGGTCGTAGCGGCCGTCTGCGCGTTTCTTGGCATTGGCCTCGACCACGCGGTTGTCGTAGAAGCTGATCTTCTCGAACAGGTCGGTGATCAAGGTCTGCTGCTCGGGCTTGGCTTCAGCTCGGATGAACTCCAGCAGTTCGGCCGAAGTGGTGTAAGGCGGCTGTTGGAATGCCTTGGCCTGGATGAAGCGGGAAAGTGCACGGTTCAGGGCTTCCTCGCCCATTTCCTCGCGTAGGCGGTAGAACACCACCGAGCCTTTGCGGTAATGGATGTACTGCTGGTTCTCCACGCGGTAAAGCGGCAGTTCTTCCACATCTTCGCCGCCGCGGCCCGACAGGTAGTTGTCCAGCTCGTCCTTCAAGAACTGACGCATATGGCCGCGTCCGTACTCCTTCTCCATCACCATCAATGCCGAGTACTGCGACAGCGATTCGGACAACACGGTCGCACCCTGCACGTTGGCACCGATCACCTGATGTGCCCACCACTGGTGCGCCACTTCATGCGCGGTGACGTAGAACACATAGTCGACATCATCCTTGTCGCGCAGGTCGGCGATGAAACCGATCGACTCCGAGTACGGGATGGTGTTGGCAAAACTCTGCGCGAACGACTGGTAGCCCGGGAACTCGATGATGCGCACCTGCTTGTGCTGGTACGGGCTGAAGTTGGCTTCGTAATAGGCCAGTGACTTCTGTACACCCTCGATCATCCGGTCGACGTTGTACGGATGCTTGGCGTCGTAATAGATCTCGATCGGGATGTCTTTGTACGTGGCCTTCTTCACCTGCCAGCGTGCCGACAGATAGGCGTAGAAATTCAGCATCGGCCGATCCATGGCGTAGCTGAAGCAGCGGCGGCCATCGCGTTCGAACTCCTTCTGCAGGTAGCCCGGTGCCAAGGCGATCTGGTCCGGTGCGGTGCAGATGGTGCTGCGGAAATCCAGCCAATCGGCATCGTTGGAGATGTAGGTGTTGGCACGTGCGGCCTCATCCTCCAGCTTGGGCATGCGCGTTGGTTCGCCCAGCTCACGCTTGCGGCGCTCGTTGCGATCGCTGATCTCCGCGCCGCTGTCATAGCCGAAGGCCGGCAGTACCCGGCTGTTGAAGAAGCTGCCGTTGTCGACGATCTGACTTTGCGCCTGGTCGGCGGTGATGCCGTTGGGGTGGATGTCGACGCTGAAGCGGATATCGCGCTCCTCGCCCGGCGCCATTGGTGCATCCAGGTGATAGATGCGGTAGCCAAGCTCCTCATCGTGGGCGGTCAGTTTGGCGCCGCCCATCTCGATGCTGGCAAGGGTACGGTCATCGCCCATCGCGACATGAATATCCGGAATGGCAGCCGAATGCGTATTGCGCACGCGGTAGACACCATCGATGCGCACCGATTGGGTTTCCGGGTGCAGGTCGACGTTGTTGTCGATGGCGACGATGCGTGGCTGCGGCAGGTCCTTGTATTTGCGGTATTCGCGCTCGTAGCGGGCCTGACGATCCAACTGCTGGTCCGGCGAGACAAACTCGTTGCGGATGTTGGTGCTCCAGTACAGCCAGCCACCGCAGGCGACGAAGGCCAGCGTGGCGGCGGCCAGCCCAGCACCCAGCGGGCCACGCAGGCGCTGCTTGGCCAAGCGCAGGCGTTGCCGCCAACCCGAATCCACACCGCGTACCCACAAGGCAGCGCACAGCAACAGCAACACCAGCAGGAACAGCATCCAGTAGCCCTGGAAAGCCAGCTGCCCGGTCAGGAAATGGCCGTAGCCATTCATGTCCGAATACGGCGCGATCGGCCAGCTGCCGAAGTTGTACAGGTTCTGCGTGTAGTCGAGCATGCCCAGCACCGACTGCCCGATCAGCAGCAGGATCAGCAGGGCATAACCCATGAACTTGTTGTTGCTCAGTACCTGCAGCACCAGCGCCATGCCGCCCATCAGGATGTAGACCACCGAGTCCAGCGCCAGCGTCTTGACGTACAGCAGCGGCTCGATCTGGGTGTAACCCTTGCTGAGCTGGATGATGATGGCGGTAAGTGCGCCCACGGCCTGGAACGCGAATACCACCGCGATCAGGGTGAGGAACTTGCCCAGCAGCGGCACCCAGTTCGGCACCGGCATGGCATCGCTGATGCCGGCGATGCGCGCGCTGCGTTCACGCCACACCAGCTCGCCGGCGTAGAACAGCACGATGATGATCAGCAGGAAGCTGAAGCTGCCCTGCAGTGCTTCCAACATCTGCGAGGTCACCGGCCAGCTGGGCGTACCGTACATGGTGCGGCGGTGCAGGGCGGTGGGGATGAAATTGGCCATGCCCAGTACCAGCAACACCAGGAACGGTGCGCTGCGGAACACGCCCAGCGCATCGAAGCCGACCTGACGCAGCAACTGCCGCCAGCCGGTCGCCGCGTTGAAGTTTGGGGTGACCTTGGGGGCAATCACATTGCTGCGCTTGCCGTCGGTGGTAGCAACGCTGGCCACCTTCTTGCCACGCTTGCGGCCGGTGCCGCTACGCTCGGTGCGGAACAGGGCGAAGGTCGCTGCGAACAGGGCACCGGTGACGGCCAGCCACAGCACCCGGTTCTCCAATAGATAACCGGTGAACGCGGGCAGGCCGGTGTTGCGCTCTTCGGCCGACCAGTAGCGCATTGCCTGGCTCATCGCGCGCATGCCCAGCGGATCAAGCAGCGCTGCGATGCGCATATTGTCGATATCGGCCAACAAGGCACGGCTGACGCCGTACAGCACGAAGAACACGATGACGCCGATGTAGACCCACAGGATGCTGCGGGTGGTGACTGCGAGCAGCGCCAACAAGGCGGTGGTGAACAGTACGTTCGGCAGCACCATGAAAACAAACGACCACAGGTAGGGCTGCAGAGACACCGGACCAAGCCGTGCTGCATCGATCCATGGCATGAACTGGGCGATGAACAGGCCCGCTGCGATGATCACGTACATCATCAGGCTGGCCAGCAAGGCAGCGCCGAGGCGGCCCAATAAATAATCGCGGCGTTTGATCGGGCTGGAGAACACCAGCTCGGCGGTGCCCAGTTCAAAGTCACGCAGCAGCGCGTTGCTGACGAACAAGGTGACCACCAACAACCCGAGCAGGGTGAAGGAGGTCATGAGGGTGGCGATCACCGAGGGTGCATTGCGGTACACATTGCCGATGCCGCCGCCGATCTGGATGGCATCGCTGGAGGCAGCGCCGAAGGCGATCAGGGCGAACAGCACCGCAAGCAGCCACAGCAAGGGGGAACGCAGCTGCTCACGCAGCTCGAAGCGCAGGAAGGCGAAGGTCATGGTCGTCTCCGTCAGGCGGCCTGCGCCTGCAGGCGCAGGCGCTGGAAGTAGACGTCCTCGAGGCCGGGCGCGACCGGTTCGAAGCCTGCTTCAGGGCAGTTGTCGGCAAATACATGGATCACCGGGTGGCCGCCAACCAGGCGCGTCGACAACACGGTGAAACGGCTTTCGTAGTCCGGCAGTGCGGCCTTGGCTACCTGCTTGCGCCACACCTGGGCCTGCAGTGCGTTGATCGCCTCGGCCGGGCGTCCGGTCAACAACACCTCGCCCTTGTTCATGATGGCCATGGTCGGGCACAGATCGGTGACGTCTTCGACGATGTGGGTGGACAGGATCACCGCCACGTTCTCGCCGATCTCGGCCAGCAGGTTGAGGAAGCGGTTGCGTTCTTCCGGATCAAGGCCTGCGGTGGGCTCATCGACGATCACCAGCTGCGGGTTACCGAGCAGGGCCTGGGCGATACCGAAGCGCTGGCGCATGCCGCCGGAATAGGTGCCGAGCTTGCGCTTGCGGGCATCCCACAGATTGACCTGTTGCAGCAGGGCTTCGACCACTTCCTTGCGCTGCTTGCGCGCGGTCAGGCCCTTGAGCACGGCGAAGTGGTCGAGCAGGTCCAGTGCGCTGACCTTCGGGTAGACGCCGAAATCCTGCGGCAGGTAGCCGAGCTTGCGACGCAGCGCGTCCTTGTCGCGCAGGATGTCGATGCTGGCGCCATCGGCAGTGGTCAGTGTGGCGCTGCCGGCATCGGCCTCCTGCAAGGTGGCCAGGGTGCGCATCAAGGAGGACTTGCCGGCGCCATTGGGGCCGAGCAGGCCGAACATGCCGCGGGGGATGTCGAGATCGACATTTTTCAGTGCGTGTACGCCATTGGCGTAGGTTTTCGACAAACCACGGATCTGCAGCATGGGGACCGAACCTCTCCTTGGATGATGACCGCATCATTCAGCTACGGCCGGGCTTACGGCAATGCGCCGGAAGTCATTAGGACCAGGGACGTGGTTAGGGGCCAGATGTGACTGGCTATGGAAGGACCGGTTGTGGGAGTGGCGTAAGCCGCGAAGCTGGAGATGCTGGCGGAAGATGCAACTGGCAATCTGGCGATGTACGAGCTTCGCGGCTTACGCCGCTCCCACAGTCCGCAGCGCTGATGGATTGCTCGGAAAGCCTCTGCCGAGCATGGCTCGGCACTACGGGGTTGGGGTTTCGTAGAGTTCCAGCGGCAGGTCGTCGGGGTCGCCGAAGAAGGTGAAGCGGCGGCCGGTGAACTCGTCCACGCGGATCGGCTCGCAGGCCACGCCTTCGCGCTGCAGGTGGGCGACTACATCGTCCATGGCTGCAACCCGAAAGGCGAGGTGGCGTAGCCCGCGGGCTTCCGGGCGGCTGGGGCGAGCGGGAGGATTGAGGAAGGAAAACAACTCGAGCTGGCTGCCATCGGGCAGGCGCAGGTCCAGCTTCCATGAGTCACGCTCGGCGCGGTAGTTCTCGGCAATGACCTCAAGCCCGAGAATGCGCACGTAGAAGTCCCGCGAGCGCGCGTAGTCCGCTGCAATTACCGCGACATGGTGGATGCCAAGCAGGCTCATCGTGCGGCATCCAGCCAGCGCCGGGCGATGTCGATGGCCAGCGCATATGGTTCGGGTTCATTGCGGTTGCTCAGCACGATCACCGTCAGCTTCTGCTTGGGGTAGCGCACGATCACGTTGCGGAAACCGATGCTCTCGCCGCTATGCCATAGCGCATCGCCATTGATGCGCCAGCCGAAGCCATAGAACCGCACGTCCGGCTCGCTGGTCTTTGTCGCCGGACTGAAGGCCCGCTGCAGCGAGCTGGCCTTCAACAGGCGCTCGTCGTACAAAGCCGCATCCCACTTGGCCAGGTCATCGATCGAGGAATAGATGCCGCCATCGCCAAGCACTGCGCTGGTGGTGCTTTGATCGGTGCGCTGCCAGCGGCCATCGATCTGGCTGTAACCGTAGGCGCGATTGGGCACCTCATCTACGCCGTCCTGATGCGCATAGGTATTGCGCATGCCCAGCGGCAGGAAGATGCGCTGGCGCAGGAAGCTGGCGAAGTCGCTGCCCGAGGCCTTGCTCACCACCAGTGCCAGCAACGCATAGCCGCTGTTGCTGTAGCGGTAGTCGCTGCCCGGCGTGAAATAGCTGCGGTTTTCTTTCTGCAGCAGCTGCAGCACGTCGGCGTCGTGGACCTGACGGGTGTCGGCCGGGTCCATCAGCTCTTCGTAGTCGAGCAGGCCGCTGGTGTGGCTGAGCAGCTGACGCAGGGTCATCGTATCGGCCACTGCCGGCAGGCTGGGCAGCCACTTCTTCAGTGGATCGTCGATGCCCAGCTTGCCGTCCTCGGCCAGCAGCAGGATCGCCGCGGCGGTGAACTGCTTGCTGACCGAGGCCAGGCGGAAGTTGCTGGCCGGAGTGACGGCGGTGCCGTCTTCCAGAACCGCCAGCCCGTAGCTGCGCCGAAACGCGGGCTGGCCGTCTTTCAATACCAGCACCGAGGCGCCGGGCACCTGGCCGTCGTAGCGCTGCATCAAGCCGTCGATACCCGGATCGGGCGGAGCCAAGGTCACTGCCCCGGCAAGGCTGGAGCACGCGAACAGGCAGAGCAGGGCAAGTCGGGGTTTCCAGCGCGGCATGGTGGCTCCTTGGCAGGTGATCAGGCTTTCTTGCTGGCGATCCAACGGTCGATCTTGGCTTCAAGGATGTCCAGCGGCATGGAACCGTCCTTGAGAATCTCATGGTGGAATTCGCGCGGGTCGAAGCGATCGCCGAGCGCGGCCTTGGCCTTGTCGCGCAACAGTCGAATTTTGATCTCGCCTACGCGGTAGGCCAGGGTCTGGCCGGGCAAGGCCATGAAGCGCTCGACCTCGGAGGCGGCGTCGGCGGCGGGAATATCGGCGTTCTTGACCATGTACTCGGTGGCCTGCTGACGGCTCCAGCCAGCAGCATTGAGGCCGGTGTCGGCGACCAGCCGCACAGTGCGCAGCAAGGTGGTCTGCAGATAGCCGAGCTGGTCGTAGGGGTCGTTGTACAGGCCCAGCTCCTGGCCCAACGACTCGGCGTACAGGCCCCAGCCTTCGACATAGGCAACATCGCCACCAAGACGGCGGAAGCGCGGCAAGGCGGTCAGTTCCTGCTGCGCGCCCAGTTGGTAGTGGTGGCCGGGAATGGCTTCGTGCAGGTATTGCATGGTCACAGCCCAACGCTTGCGTGAGGGCAGGTCGCTGGTGTTGACGTAGAGCACGCCCGGCTGCTGGCCATCTGCGCTGCCCGGCTGGTAGCTGGCAGCGCTGGAAGTGGCGGCGCGCTCGGCTTCGACGGCCTTGATTTCCAGGCTGGCCTTGGGTTGCTCGTTGAACAACGCTGGCACGGCGGCATTTACCCGGACGCCAGTCTCGGCATAGCGGGCCAGCAAAGCATTGGCGTCGCGGAACACGAACTGGCGATCGTTGCGCATCGCAGTGAAGGCCTTCTGCTGCGAACCGCGGATCTTGGCCTGCTTCATCACCGCATCGATGCGTGCCTGCAGGTCCTTGACCTCCTGCTCGCCCAGCGCGTGGATCTCCGCCGGTGTGCGTGCCGGCGAGGTGCTGCTGGCAACATTATGTGCATACCAGGCACGGCCATTGGGCAGCGCTGCCATGCCATCGGTACTGCGCGCGGCGGCCATGTACTCGGTGGCGATGAAGCCGCGCAGCGAGCGATAGGCCGGCATGATCCGGTTCTCGATCATGCGCTTGTATTCGGCAGTGAGCCTGGCCTTGTCCTCGGCAGAGAATTCCGCCGGCATATTGCGGATCGGGCCCCAGAACAGGCTTTCTTCGGCCGTGGGTTTGATCACCGCATCGAGCTGCGGCAGGACTTTTTCCATCAGTGCACGCGGCTGTACCACGCCGGCGGCCTTGCCTTCGCGCATGTTGGCGATGGCCTGGTCGAACAGTGGCGGAATGCCGAGCGAGCGCTTGGACCAGTTCTCGTAATCCTTGACCGTGCGGAACGGCTGCGCGCCGGCGCCCGAGCCCAGCACCGCAATGATGCTGGACAGGTTGTAGTACTGGTTGATCGGCAACATCCAGGTCGGGTACTGCTCGCCGGCCAATGAGACCTGGGCGTCACGCACGAAGATTTCGTAGCTCAGCAGGTCCTGGCCCTGCAGGCCGGTGGCGCCGACGGTTTGGACCTTGCCCAGCCACTCGACCATGAAGTCGTGCGATTGCTGGCGCGAGGCCGAGGACAGGAAGTTGGGCAGCTGGTCGTTGTAGCGCGGGTCGCCCTGGAAGGTGGCCTGCAGCGGGTTCAGCCGCATCGAGGCATCCCAGTATTCGTCATAGATGCGGTTGAGCTTGGCGGCGTTGTCCTGCTTGATCGGCAATGGCACGGCTGCCGGCCGGCGCGGTGCCGGGCGCGGGGTGCTGCGCGGCTTGGGCTTGGCGGCGCGGCTCTGCGGCGCTGACTGGCGCTGGGTTTTCTTTTTTGCCGCCTCGGCCGGGGCCGCAACGGACAGCGTCATGATCGTGGCAATAGCAAGCGCAAGCAGGCGCAACGGGCTGTAAGGCATCGGGTGTTCCGCAAATACATCGACCCGGGAGCTTGCCCGATATCAGCGGTGACGACCAGCCGTGGCGCGGATGAACACGCGCCGGTGATACAGCTCGGGTTATGCCCCATGCCCTGCGGCGGCGGCCGCAAGGCATGGGATGGAACTTACCGGTCGACCGAGCGGGTGAATGGGACGCTGTCCGGGGCGACGGCACCGCCGGAAATGATGAAGCTCATGGCTTGGTCCACGGTCCAGTCGGTGGGCGTGAGCATCTCCACCGGGACGATTTCCAGATAGCCGGAGGTCGGATTGGGGGTGGTAGGCACATAGACGGCGGCCAGTTCGCGGCCGGTGCCCTGTTCCTTCAGGACCCGGGTGACCAGTCCGATGGACTTCATGTCACGGTGCGGGAAGTCGATCAGGACCACTCGCTGCGTGCTGCCGGGCTTGGTCTGCAGGATGTCCAGCAGCTTCTTGGCGCTGTCATAGATGATGCTGGCCAGCGGAATACGGCGGATCACCGCGCCAAACCAACGCAGCAGCTGCTGGCCGATCACCCGGCGGCTGAGGATGCCAACCAGCAGGATCACCAGCAGGGTAGCCAGCAGGGCGGTGATGTCCTGCATCCATTCAACCTTGATCCAGCCCAGATAATCCGGGAAGGAGGCGGCAATACGCTCGGACAGCGGCACCACCAGCGGGCTGCTGATGCCGGAGAGCAGGACGAATACGAACTTGACGACCACCCAGGTCAACCAGATCGGCAGCAGGGTCAGCAGGCCGGTGAGGAAAAGACGTTGCAGGGAGGGGCGGGGGGCGGGGGAAACGGCTTCGGGCGACATCCGCGAATTGTAGCGTTCGGGTGTCACCCGTATGTACGCGGCTGATGGTCGGAACAGCTGCGTTCAGAGAAATCTGTGTTGCCGCAGTGGTTCAGTCCGGTTTGCGGGCCTCCGGCTTGAGCCGCACATAGACCTGTTTGCGCACCCGCGCGACGACTTCGCCTTGCGCGTCGAGCACGTCGTTCTCGAACCAGTGCAGGTATTTGTCGCCGTTGGCGGTGGCGGCCTTGACCTCATCCAGGGTGGCATCGTCCAGCCGGAACTCGGTCCACACCACACCACGGCCGGGCTTGAGGAACTCGATGGCACCTGCTTTGTCCCAGACAAAATAGTGGCTACCCATGTTCTGCAGCAGGCACAGCATCCAGAACGGGTCGGTCATGGCGAACAGGCTGCCGCCGAAATGGGTGCGCACGTAGTTCACATTCCACGGACGCTGCCGCAGCTCGACCCGCACGTAGCGGTAGTCGGCGCTGATGTCGGTGACGTGGATGCCGGCGAACAGGAACGGCGGCCACAGGTTGATGCCACGACGGAACAGGCTGGCTTTCATTGCGGATGCAGACGGACAGGGGAGTCGGAGTCTAGCATTCGCAGGCGTATGGAAAGACTCAGTGCGGCCAGGGCGGGGCGATGCGGTAGCCATCGCGGCCGGCTTGCTTGGCCTGGTACAAGGCCGCGTCGGCGGCTTCGAACAGGCGTGCGGGGCCGTCGTCGGGCCCGGGCAGAACGGTGCACAGGCCGATGGTGACGGTAGTCCTAGTCTTGCTGTGATGGGTCTTGTCGATCGGGATGGCAAGTTGGCGCACCCGGTTGATCAGGGTCTGTACCAGTTGCTCGGCGCCGGCTGGAGGCGTATCGGGCAGGATCAGGGCGAACTCGTCGCCACCGAAGCGTGCGGCCAGGTCGCGCGGGCGCCGCGCCATATCCTCGATGGTGCGGCCCAGGTAACGCAGCAGGCGATCGCCGACGTAGTGTCCATGGGTGTCGTTGCAGCTTTTGAAGTGATCCACATCGATCAGCAGCAGGGTCAGCGGGCGGCCGCTACGGCGGGCTGCGTCGGTCTCGCGCCGCAGCGTCTCTTCAAAGCGCATGCGGTTGGCCAGGCCGGTGAGCGGGTCACGGTTGGCCTGGCGGCGCCAGTAGCGCATCTGCCACAGCGTCCAGAACAACAGCATGCCGATGAAACCAGCGGTTGCCGCAACCGGCGCAAACCACAGATTGGCGCCATGCAGCAGGCCCAGACTCAATAGCACCGGAACGGGGATGGCCAATGCGCCAAGCAACCAGCGTTGGCGGATGGCAGAGGTTATGCCCAGCGCGCCCAGCGCCACCAGCACTACGGTGATTGCGGTCTGCAACAACGGTGACAGGGGGCGGATGGCGTTGCCGGCCAACAACATCGAGGCCACATTGGCTTGATACTCACTGCCGCTCATCCAGTTGTCGCGCGAGGTTGGGGTGAGCAGGCGCGGGGCGATGCCGCTGGCGGTCATGCCGACAATCACCAGGCGCCCCTTCAGCAGATCAGCGGGTATCCGGCCCTCCAGCACGTCGACATAGGACATCTGCGGAAAGCTGCCGGGCGGCCCGGCATAGCGCAGCCGCACATAGTGGTCGCGATGCCATTGATAGGGGGAACTGCTGCGCGGCGCAGGATCGACCAAGCCAGGTAGCGGGTCGTTCATCCCGGCCAGCGCGGCACCCAGTGCAGGCCAGTGCGGTGAACCAATGCCGGCCTTGAGATAGGCGCCGCGCGCAACGCCGTCACCGTCTACTTCGATATCGGTATGTGCGAGTGTGGCTGCCGCTTTGGCAATGGCTGGTACGGGCAATAGTTCCTCAGGCACCGCTTCGTCACTGGCCGGTGCGGCCAATACCGGCAGCACCACCCGCCCGTTGCGGCGGATTGCGGCCGCCAAAGCATTGTCCTGGCTGGCGTCCTTGCGGTCGGCGTCGGGCAGCATCAGGTCCAGCGCGACACGCTCCACGCCTGCTTGATGCAGGCGATCCAGCAACTGAGCATGGGTGCTGCGTGGCCACGGCCATTGGCCCAGCTGCTGCAGGCTGCGGTCATCGATGGCGATGATCGCCAAGCGGGGGTCAGGTGGGTATCGCCAGTCGCCGACCAGCACGTCGTAGCTGGCAACATCCTGCTGCCAGAACACCCTGGCGTGGCTTAGCCAGCCGACTACCAGCGCGCAGCCGAGTACAAACAATAGCCGGACCTGCCAGCGCGGCCGTAGTGGCCTCATAAGGCGAGCAGCAGCAAGGCGCCTGCGCCGACGCCATAGCAGAGTCGGCAGCGCAGATGGATCTGCTGTGGCGCCGAGAACGTGCCGGCATAGCCATCATCTTCAATGGCTTGCACGCGGATGTGCAGGTTGCCGCCGCGCCAGGGCTGCTTGAAGGCGATCTCCGGTGTGTCCACTTGCTGGTCCAGCAGTAGTTGGGAGAAGTCTGCCTTGCGGGAGATCTGTACGCGATAGTGCTGGGCGGCGCTGTCGGCCGGCCAGCGCAGGGTCAGCAGGCCCTTACGATCCTCTCCTGACTCCAGCGGCGCCGCAACGGGCACATCACTGATCTGCAGTGGCAATGCCTCGCCGTAGCGGCCGGGGTTGCTGTCGCCATCAAGTGAGGCCAGTCGCCAGAAGTAGCTGCCAGCCGGCAGTGCACTGCGAATGCGCAATTGTTGGTTGCTGGTTTGTTGTTCGATCAGTGGCTGCAGGAAGTTGGCGCTGTCGGCGATCTGCAGCACGCTGCCAGTGGCGCCGGCAACCTTGGCCCATTGGAATCGCGGCTGCAGCTGATGCACGGTCTGTCCATGCAGGGGGGCAAGGGTCAGTGGTGCTGGCAGGCCTTCGGGCACGGAAAAGTCGGTTTCGGCATCCAACCCTTCAACTTCATCGGCATTGATTGCACGCACCAGCAGACGCAGCTGGCCCGGCGGCAAGCTGTCGATCTGGATCTGCGGTTCTGTTACCTCATGGGCGAACAGCACAACGTCCGGCGCTGCTGCAAGCACCACTTCCACCCGGTAACGCTTTGCCGCAGACATCGGTTGCCAGGCAGCCAGCAGCGGTAGAGGTTGCAGTCGCAACTGTGATTCCACCAGCTCTGGGGCCGGCAGCAGTGGCTGCGGCTGCGCTGGCGCAACGCCCTGTGCGCGGATCAGCGTTGCATGGCCGCCGCCGATCATCCGTTTGCCGGCCTGGTTACCAACCTGGACATGGCCTTCGATGACTTCGGTGGCTGCCGGGCTGTCGTGGTCACCGGCGTTTACCCGGAACAAAGTGCCGCGCACGCTGCTGGTCGCGGTGGGGGCGGTGATGATGTAGCGCGACGCCGGCCCGCGCGCTGGCGTTACCTGGTTGCTGCTGCGTCCACGTTGCAGGCGCATGCGGGTGTCCACCATGCCGGTGGCGCCATAGCTGCTGAGCTGGTCCAGCAGCAACAGCGAGTTCTCACGCAGTTGCAGGCGGGAATCGTCGGCAAAACTGAGGGTGACGCTGGCATCGTCGCCGGTCTGCAACTGACTGCCGATAGGCAGCAGCATGTTGGCCTGCAAGGGACGGGTACCGTTGATAGGGTCGCTGACCTGGGCCTGGCCGCGCATTGCGACCACTCGTGCCGGTGCCGGTTGCACGCGCAGCCACAGGATCGGGAAGCGCAAGGTCTGACCGGGTGCGAGCCGATATGGATCTGCAATCTTGTTGTGCGCCTGCAATTGCTGCCATTGCACACTGGTCTTCAGGTAGCGGGCACCCAGATCCCACAAGGTGTCGCCGGGGCGTGCGCGGTAGGTCCAGTCCTGGGCACTGGCGAGTGTTGCCCAACATAACAACAACGCAGCTACGAGCAGCTGCAACAGGGATGGGCGAACGTCGATGTTTCTCACGGCCACTTTGGCTCCAAAAACGCGTGTCCGTTACGCTGACATCGTACTGACTGTAACTTCATCGTCTTACGATCCAAAGCGCCGTGGCAAGGGCCACGGCGGAATCATCCGACGATCAGTTGCCAATTTTCGTGCAATTGACACGCAAATTGAACTGTCTGGCCTTAAGTTAAAACAGTAGCGAAGACATCTTGCGGCGGTAGCGGCCGACCAGGTCTTCGTCTTCGATCACCCGGAAGGCATCGATCAACGCTTTTTTCGGCAGGCTGTCGCGGAAGTTGCGATCGATGCGCAGCATCTCGATGAACTGCTCCAGCGCGGCTTCATCTTCGCCCGCCAACAGGTGGTGGATACCTAGCAGGTAACGCGCTTCCAGGTCATTGCTGTCGGCCTGCACGCGTGCGGCCAGGATGTTGGCGGCCGGTGCGTCCTGCAGAGCAGCGGCAAAGTCCAGCCGTGCGCGTGCGCGGATGGCGCGGTCGTCGGTGGCAAGGTTGGCTGGCAGGCCGTCCAGCAGTTGCCCGGCTTCGGTGGTGGCGCCGGTCTTGAGCAGTGCCAAGGCCAGGTCGAGCTTGAGCTCGGCCTTGTCCGGCTCGGCAGCGATGGCGTCGCGCAATGCGGCGACTTCGGCCTGCGGGTCCAACGGCAACGCCTGGATGTCTTCTTCGACGGCAGCAGCCGGCTCAGCCGGCATGACACCGTGTTGGGTCAGGAACTCACGCAGTTGGCCTTCGGGCATCGCGCCGGGGAAACCATCGACGATCTGCCCGTCCTTGATCAGGAAGACGGTGGGTACCGAGCGGATCTGGAAGGCGGCAGCGACCTGTTGTTCCTTGTCGACATCGACCTTGGCCAGCTCGAACGCGCCGTTGTATTCACCGGCGAGCTTCTCCAGCAGCGGCCCCAGGCTCTTGCACGGCCCACACCAGGTGGCCCAGAAATCGACCAGCACCGGAGTCTGCATGGATTTCTGCAGGACTTCGGCCTCGAAGGTCTCGGTGGTGGCCTCGAATACGTGGGGAAGATCGCTCATGGCTGGCTACGTTGCTGTCAGGAACGTCCTTTATGGCGACGGCGGGGCGGGTTCTCAACCTCTGTGGGGACTGGTGAGGTAAATAACAGGCGAGACAGGCTTGCAGGGCGCTAGCCATGGGCTGTAGCGATAGTGCGGTAGTGCCGAGCCACACTCGGCTGGGGCTCTACCGGCAATGCGGGTAGTGCCGAGCCATGCTCGGCAGGGGCTTTACCGGCAGTGCCAGGTAGTGCCGAGCCATGCTCGGCAGGGGCTTTACCGGCAGTGCCAGGTAGTGCCGAGCCATGCTCTCGGCAGAGACATTGCCGGGAAGGCCCTTGCCGAGCATGGCTCGGCACTACAAAAACGCCGCCTTTCTTGGGGGAAGGCGGCGTTCGCTTTTTTTCCTGAAGCTGGGGCCGTCAGGGATGACTGGCCGGTTCCTGGGTGGTGTGGATCACCGGGGTGGCGGCGGTCGCCGGGGCGACGCTGGGGGTGGCTGGCAGGGTCAACTCGGGGTTGACCTGCTGCGCCTGCAAGGCCTTGATCTGCTGGTTCAAGGCTTCCAGCTGGGTGTTGGTGGCGCGCAGATCCGAGCTCAGTGCCACGGCTTGCTGCTTGCGCTCCTGCAGGGCGTTGCTGACCTGCAGTGACTGCTGGCGTTGCTGTTCCGCTTCCTGCTGCAGGCCGCGCAGGCGGCGCTCGTTCATTGCCACCAGCTTCTCGCTATAGCCCTTGCCGGCCTGCAGGCGGATGGTGTCCAGATAGACCTGGGCCAGCTGCTTGGTCTGCTCGGCGAAGGTGAGGTAGAGCGATTCGGCGCTCTCCACCGAGTCGGTGCGGATCACCCGCCAGAACTCCTTCTCGTGGAACAGCGCCACGTAGTAGTTCAGCGAATCAGCGTGGAACAGCAGGCTGGCGCCATAGTTGCCGTTGTAGGTGGTACGCAGCTCGGTTAGCTCATGGTTGCCCATCAGCCGTTGCAGCTCGGCCACGGTATTGCCCACGGCGCTGTCTTCGCTGTTGGCGGGGGCGGCCGGTACCTCGGCTTCACCGCGCTGCCAACGGCCGGCCATCGCGGCAGGTGCCGTCAGCAGGCCAACAACCAGGAATAGTGCACAGCCAAACCGGCTCGGAAGCATTTCGATCCTTCTCATAAGTCCTCGTAATTCCCCCGAATTGCGATGGCCATCGCATTTCATGAATGCGCCTTGTTCGTACCTGAGCATAGCACGCGACTTGGCGCTGAAAAGCATTGCGGCGTGGACGTCTGCACTGTCTGGGGCCGGGTTCATTCGACCAGCTGGCTGCGGCCGCATTGGATCGACTGCATATGCACGTCGGTACGGCCCAGCTGCAGGCCCAGCACGTCCGACAGCAACTTCGAGAGCAGGTTGCCGACGCCATTGAGCAAGGGCCGCAAGGTGTTGTCGATGACCGGTTTGAGTAGCAGGCACAGCACGCTGCCACAGCTGCCACCGCCGGTGACCGGGTTGTAGCCGCCGCTGCCGCTGAGGCCACCGGGCTTGGTCTGCAGGTACTTGGCCAGCGAGTTGCTGACGCAGTCATTGAAGGCAAGGCCGGCGATCAGGCCTTGGCAGGAGGTCAACCCGAGCACGTCGAGCAGGCCGCCGAGCACGCTGGGCTTGCTGATCGTGGTTTCGTAGAGAAAGCCCTGCCAGACATCGCCTTGCACCTTCTTCGGCGTGCAGCCCAGAAGCCAGCTGTCGCAGGTTGGGATTTCGGTGGTCCAGCTGCCCAGTGCCGGCAGGTTGGCGTCGCTGTTGCCATTGGTCAGGGCCTGAACCACGACGGCGGGCTGGTACAGGCCATTTTTCTTGGTGGCTTCCAGGTACTGCACCGCCAGGTCCTTGGCCGCGTCGGTGCTGTTGCCCTGTGGTGCGAACAGTGACTGTACGGTGCCGAGCAGGGCGTCGACCAGGTCCGAGACCAGCGTGCCTACCTTCAGGTCATTGGGTTTGACGGTGCCGGTCTGGCCTGGACTCAAGGTCAGCTGATCGCGTTGTGACAGGGCTTCAAGAGAAATTTTCTTGTTGAGCACATCGCGGCCGAGCAGGCTGACCAGGGTCTCGTTACCCAGCCCCGTGCGGCATAGCTCGCGGGTGGAGTCCCATGGCGTGGTGGCCTTGCCGATACATACATTGGCGATGGCGCTGGTCACGTCGACAGTGGCCGTAGCAGGCTGAGAGGAACAATTGATTGCGGTGAGCTGGCCGAAGCCGTCAATCACGTCGATATAGGTGGGGAGCTTGATGCGGGTGCCCAACCAGCTCAGTACCGTGCCGAGCGCGGGAATCCGTTGCGAGTCGATATCCAGGAACAGGCGCACCTGACTGTTATAGGCAGTGGTGCCGACCGGGCCTATCCCGATCGAGGCAGGCTCGACAATGCTGGCCTTGGCCTTGAGCATACCCAGTAGATCCAGTTGTGGCACTTCGACGGCATGTCTGGCATTGGCGATGGAGATGCTGGTGCCGAGCAGGTCCAAGGCGTTGAGGTCCACATCCAGCGCGCCGTTGGCCGCCTCGCTGCCGCCGGCAATCTTGGCGAACAAACCGCCGCTGCTGGCAGTGGATCCCAGTTGCACCAGTGCGTTGCTGATGCCGGCGCCAAGCAGCTTCTGCTGCAGCAGGCGCAGGTCAACCGCGGCCAGCCCTTGTTGGCTGGCCAGCGTGGCCATGACGTCCAGCAGCTGGCCGACCGAGACCTGGTTGGCGGCCAGCAGGTTGTTCAATTCGCCGACATTGATGTCGGTGGCAACGGGAATTCCCAATGCCTGCAGCAGGCCGCGCGGGGTGATCTTTACGTTGGCCAAGCCCTGATAGCTGGCGATCTGGGTCTGGGTAAGGTCGACGCCGACCAGCCGCAATATCCCCTGCAGCGGCGCGTTGCTGTTGGTGTTCAGCAGTCGCGAGCCGACGCTGAAAGCGGCTTGGGGGGCCGTGCGCTTGGCCACGGCGGTGGCGCTGATACGTGGCAGTGAGGTGAGCTGGCCCAGCAGCGGTACCGCTTGCCGCGAGGCGGTGACCTGCACCGCATTCAACGGCCGGTTGGCGGCTACGTCGACAAAGCGCGCGCCGGGGGCCAGTTCGGCACCCCAGTAACCACAGTTGATTGCCAACTGACCGGCAAACTGATTGTCGGTCTTTGCGTTGTTGCGCGCGGCCAGATTGTCTTTGTAATCGGTGGTGCACAGCTCCAGCCGTTGCGCGCCGGCCAACGCAGCCAGATCGGCGGTTTTCTGTACATCGCGCTTGCTCCAGTACAGATAGCCCACCTCGACCAGGCCGAGTATCACCACCAGACCGAGCAGCAGCAACAGCATCGTCAGACCCGCGGCACCGCGCTGGCGCACGCTGTGGGGTAGACCGTGTAGCGCGCGTGACAGTGAAGGTGAAGACGGGCGCAGGCTGTACATGGTGGGCCTCAGCGGCTGCCGCCGCCTTGCTTGGGGTTGGGTAGCGCAGCTTCGAAGTACTCAGGGATGGGGTGATCAAAACTGTTGAGGTAGCGCTGGTAACTGCGGCTGGCGGCTTCGCCGAGCATTGGCAGAGTGGTGCCGGGACGGCTGTTGTCGGCCTGCAGCTGCAGCAGGGCGCGGGTGGTGTCGCCGACCTGCGAGCGGGGCAGGCCGGCGAAGGAGCTGGCCGATGCGGTCGTCGTAGCCGCAGCGGTAGGGCCGGCCATCGTAGTTGCGCTGCCCCCGGTAGCGGCGGTGGTGCCAGCGGCTGTATTGGTATCGGTCATGCGCTCGATCAACGGCGCGTGCTGGGCCACCGCGGTTGCAGTGGGGCCGAGTGCGCACAGCAGCAATGCAGCGACAAAGGATGCCGGTCGGTTCATGGCGTTACCTCCTGCGAAGTGGTCGACGAGGGGCTGAAACGATCAAGCATCGAGCCGGGAGGACGCGGTACCTGCGTACCGCTGGTAGCAGGCTGCAGCGCCGCCACGGCGGGCGGATTGGTTGCTGCCGTTGCGGCAGGAATGGCGGCGGCTACCGGCTGCCGCAGAGCCTGCGCGAGCCGGTAGATTTCGCTCCGCGTCGACGGTGGCAGGTTCGCGCGCTGGATCATGCTTTCTGCCGTTGCTGCCTGCCCCGATAGCAATGCCCACAGCGCGAGATTGGAAATGGCGCGGATATTGTCCGGCCCCAGTTCGGCTGCCTTGGCCAGCGGTGCCCTGGCCTGCTCGACCTGGCCGGCCTGCAACAACGCAAAGCCCATATCACCGAGGTAGGCGACGTTGAGCGGGTCGGCTCGCACTGCATTGTCCAACGCCAGTTGCGCGCCCTCGTGGTCACGTGCAGCGGCTGCGATCAGCCCAAGTCCGTGCCAGGCCGGTGCGGCTTGCGTGCCCTTGGTCAAACCGCGGTAGATCGCCGTTGCGGCCACGTCGTCACCAGTTTCGCGCAATGCATTGGCTTGCAGAATGCGCAACTCCGGGCTGTCGCCGAAGCGTTGCCGGAAGGCGTCGATATGCGCCAGTGAGGCGTAGTAGGCGCCCTGCTGCTGCATCTGCTTGAGTAGCCCCAGATACATGCCGCGATCATCCTGTGTGGCTTCCACCAGTGCAGGTTCAACCGGCGGCTGTTTGTAGGCCGCACGATTGCCGCCACAGCCGGCGAGCAGGGCAGGGGTCAGTACGATCAGCAATAGTGCCTTGGTCTTCATCGGTTCGGCTTTCATTACATCCCCTTGATCGCGGCGGCCAGCGAAATGATCGCGGGTCCGGCCAGTACCAGCATCAACGCAGGCAGCAGGGTGATCATCATCACCACGGTCATCTTCACCGAGAGCTTGCCGACCTTCTCTTTCATCTTCATGCGGCGTTGTTCGCGCAGGCGCATGCCGAATTGTTTGAGTGGTTCCTGGACCGCGCCGCCGTGCTGGTGCACCTGCAATACCATCTGGATCAGGCTGCGCAGGTCATCGTTGTCGAAGGAGTCGGACAGGCGTCGCAGTGATTGCGCGCGGCTGCGGCCGCGGCTGTAACCGGCATTTGCCAGCTGCAGTTCACGGCCAAGTACCGGGATGGCGATATGCAGTTTTTCGCCGACCATCTGCAGGCTCTGGTCGATGCTGAAGCCAACGCCTTGCAGCAGACGCAGCAGGTCGATCAGCAGCGGCAGTTCGTCGTCCACTTTTTTGCGCAGACGGGCGGCCCAGCTGCGCAGCAGTAGTTTGGGCAGCAGAATGCCCAATGCAAAGCCGACCAGCAGGACGATCATCGTGTCGCCGCCATGTGGCCGCAGCAGCAGTACGGCGATGAACGGCATCAACAAAGCAAGCAACAGGCGTGTGGCCAGGAAAGCGGCGGCGCCGGTGTTGTGGTTCCAGCCCACCTGCTCCAGCAGTAGTTTGTCTTCCGGCGCCAACAGCGCTTTTTGCACTCGGCTACCGTCGAAATGCTGGCCGATGGCGGCGAGGTCGGCCAGACGCTGCCGCCACCAGCCGGTCTTCGGTGCGCTGTCCTGTTCTACGTGTTGGGCGGTGTCCAGCGCACTCTGCAATGCCGCGCCGGCTTGTTGGCTGCGGCGGCCCCGATAGAGTAGACCGGCCGCGGCCAGTACCAGGGCCAGCACGACCAGCATCATGGCGATGGCGTACAGCAGGTTCATGCGGCTCTCCGGCAAAGGGGAGGTGCGATGGACGGTTTCATAGCGATTTGGCCAGCCGATACAGCAGGAAGCCGCCGAACAGCTCAAGCAACACTGCGATCAACAGGATCTTCTTGCCGAGCGGGTCATGGAACATGGGCTGGAAGAAGTCAGGGCTCATCAGTGCCATCGACAAGGCCGCGCCCACCGGTAGCAACGCCAGCACCCAGGCGGACATGCGGGTCTCGGACGTAGTTGCCTGCAGTTCGCGTTGCACTTCTTCAAGATCGCGCATGAAGTCACTCATGCGCTGCAGGATCTGATCACTGCGGCCGCCGATGCGGATGCTGGTGCCCAGGATCACCGCCAGCATTTCCAAGGGGCGCAGGCGATAGGCCTGTGCGGCGTGTTGCAGGGCGCGGTCCAGGTCCATGCCGGCACGGGTATAGGTCAGTGCGTTGTCGAGTATTGGTCGCAGGGGCGGATCGACATTCTGGGTCGCGCTCTGGAAGGCCATTGACAAGCTGTTGCCGATGCCAGCCATGCGCACCATGTTTTCCAGGAAATCCGGCATCTGTGAAACCAAGCGCTGCTGGATCTTGTCGATGCGCCGGTACAGCCACAGTGCCACGCCCAGCAGGTACAGCAGCAGTACGAAGGCTGCAAACCAGGCGCTGCCAAGGCGCAGGCCTGCGCCGACGGTGGCGGCGATGCCGGGTAGCGCGATCAAGACCAAGGTGCGCGGTGAGTCCTTCAGCCCGGCGCGGCGCAGTAGTTCGGCCCAGCGTCTGCTTGGTGGGCGGCTGTTGCGTGCTTCCTCGGCGGCGCGCTGCGGATCGGGCTGCGACAGCCGGGTATCGGCGTGGCTGGCGGCGGCGCGTTGTTGCACACGGGTAGCCAGGCCCCACCACAGGCCCATGGCCAAGGCCACCAGCAGCACCGCAAAGCTCCCCAGCAGCAACGGCAGCATCATGAGGGGAAGCTCCCCATATTGGCTTCGCGCAGCTCCTGCCGGAACGGCTCGAGCTTGTGGCAGTGCGGGTGGAAGCCCAGACCCACCCAGCGGTCGCGCTCACGACTGTCCTGGTCGAACCAGGCCTCGTGCTTGAACAGTTCCTGACTGGTGATGACGTTGTCGCTGACGCCGGTGATCTCGGTGATGGAGACGATCACCCGGCGACCACTGCCCAGCCGCGAAATCTGCACGATGAAGTCGATGGCACCGGCTATCTGCCGGCGCAGGCTGTCCTCGCTACCCTGGAAGCCGGCAAAGCCGGCCAGCATCTCCAGTCGATACAGGCAGTCGCGGGCATTGTTGGCATGCACGGTAGCCATTGAACCGTCATGGCCAGTGTTCATCGCCTGCAGCATTTCCAGCACTTCGGCGCCACGTACTTCACCCACCACGATGCGGTCCGGGCGCATGCGTAGACTGTTGCGTACCAGCTCGCGGATGCTGACCGCACCGCTGCCGTCGAAGCCACCCATGCGTGATTCGAGTCGCACCACATGAGGATGGTTCAGTGCCAGCTCGGCGGTGTCTTCGACGGTGATGACGCGTTCGTTATGGGGGATGAAGGTTGCCAACGCATTGAGCAGCGAGGTCTTGCCTGAGCTGGTGCCGCCAGAAATCAGGATATTGCAGCGGCCGCGTACCATCGCGTTGAGCAGGGCGTACATGGGCTTGTCGAAGGCGCCTCGTCCGAGCAGTTCGTCCGGGGTGAAGGGGTCCTTGCGGAACTTGCGGATCGACACCATCGGCCCATCAACGGCCAAGGGCGAAATAATGGCATTGAGGCGACCGCCATTGGGCAGCCGCGCATCGACCATCGGATTGGAGTCGTCCAGACGGCGGCCGAGCGGGGCGATGATGCGGCGCAGGATGCGCAGCAGATGGCGATCATCACTGAAGCGTTGGGTCGAGCGGCGCAGCATGCCGCCGGCCGAGACATGCACGTCCTTGTAACCGTTGATCAGGATGTCTTCGATCTCCGGGTCGTGCAGCAGGTCATCCAGCGGACCAAAGCCGGTCAGTTCCTTGTGCAAGGCGCTGGCGACCGCTTCCATCTCGTATGCGTTGACCGGAATCTTCCATTCCTTGACGAAGGCCGCGGTCTGCGTGCGCACGAATTTGCCGATGGTTTCCGGCGACCAGGAGTCGATATCGACACGCTGATCCTCGACATGGTTGAGCAGGTATTCGTGGGCGGCTGACAGCACGGTCTGGAACTGCTCGGTCTGCTCGAACGGCACACTGGGAGTCGGCTCGACCGATAGTGCTGCTGCGGCGATGCGCGGGGACAAGGGGGTGACTTTGTCTTCCATTGTTATCTACCCAGCAGATTGGCGAGACGCGCCAGCGGTGAGGCCGGTGCGGTGGTCAGGGGGGCGGTGATGCGACGCCGGTCCAGGCGTTGCAGCAAGGGCAGCAGGGCCTTGAGGTAGGGGTCGCGTGGTGCTGCGTCGGTCAGTAGGCGGCCAAGTCCTGCGTTGGAGCGCAGCACCCGCGAGCGGTCCGGGATGGTGGCCAGCAGCGGCAGGTCGAAGCGTTGTGCGATCTGGGTATCAGCCAGCCCGCCATTGGGGTCGAAACGGTTGACGATCAGTTGCAGGCGCTCATCGCGCAGGCCACGGCTTTCCAGCTCGCGCATGGTCTGGTCCAGCGATACCAGCGAGCCGATCGCCTGATCGGTGACCAACCAGACCTCGGAAGCGCTCTTGAGCAGGGTGGTGGGCAGCAGTTGCACCGGCAGGCCACCGACATCGCACAGGCTCAGTGGAAAGACACTGCGCAGACGGTCGAGCAGCGAAATGGGTTCATGCTTTTTCAGCAGGCTGCCGCTGGCGATGCCGAGCAGAGCCATGCCGCTGGCATGGTGGGAAAACGCGGTGCCGGCGAAGGTGCGATCCATGCGCTCGACGCTGCGCAACGCTTCCTCATAGCTGAAGTGGCTCTCCATGCCCAGGTACAACGCGGCATCGGCGGCGGGTTGGCCCAGGTCGATCAGCAGCAGCCAGCCTTGCAGGGCGGCTGTATCGGGCGAGACCGGATTCTGTTCGGCCAAGCTCACGCCTAGGTGGGTTGCCAAGGTGCTGGTGCCTACGCCGGGTCGTACTCCCAACAGCACGATCAACCGACCATCAGGGCGCAGTTCCGGTGCGGCGGTGGCGCGTGCAGGACCGGGGGTGATGGCTACCCGTTCAAATACTTCCAGCATCTGCGCCGTGTTGTTGTCGATATCGACAAAGTCGCAGACGCCGGCGCGCATTGCTGCCAGCAGGTGTGCCGCCTGTTCCGGACCGGTAGTGCCGAGCCCGATCAACGCCGGACAGCCGGGCAGTGCGTGTAGCTGCCGTGCAACGTCGGTGGAGTAGGCGGCATTACCACCGCAGTAGTCGAGCAGCACGAATGCCGAGCCCGCAGCAGCTTCAAGCAACTGACGCGGGTTGGTTTCACGACTATCGACCCAGCGCAGATTGGCCTGCCCCGCCAGTACCGCACCCAGACGCGCCATGTGGCGGTTATCCGGTGCGTACAGCAGCAGATTCAATTCGGGATGGCTTTGGGTCTGGGGCAAGGGCATCACCGGGGGCATGGGCGCACTTCAGCGTGAGAAGCCAGGGAGTTGGTCTGGGCTGGCCGGGTGCAACAGCCAAGCGCCCCAGACCGGCAGCTTGGGTTGTGCTTCGCGCTGGCCGGGCAGCGGGATTTCGGTGCCGCGCGCCAACGGTTTGACCAGACGAGGCGTCACCACGATCACCAGTTCCTTGTCCTCGCGCTTGTAGCTGAGGTTGCGGAAGAACGAGCCGAGCACCGGGATGTCGCCCAGCAGCGGGATTTTGTTGACGTTGGAGGACAGCTGGCTGCTGACCAACCCGCCGATGACGAAGCTCTCGCCATCGCCCAGCTCAACCGTGGTGTCGGCACGGCGGGTGGAGATGGCCGGAATCTGGGTGCCGTCCAAGCTGATACCGCGGGTGTAGTCCAGGTCGCTGGCTTCCGGTGCCACCTTCAGCGCGATGCGGTCCGCCGACAACACGGTGGGGGTGACGGTCAAGCCGATACCGAACGGTTTGAAGGTGACCGTGGTGGTGCCAAGCCCTTGCGGCTCCAAAATGGGCAGTTCGCCGCCGGCAAGGAAGCTGGCGCTCTGCCCAGACAAGGCGACCAGCGTCGGCTCGGCCAGTACCCGCGCCATGCCATTGGCCTGCAGCAGATCGATATTGGCATCCCAGGCGCCGGGGATGGACTTGGCTACCAGTTTGAATGCCGAAGAAAGCGCGCCGCCGTCATTGCTGCCGCTAGGCGAGCTGACGCCGTAGCTGAAACCGCCATTGATGTTCTTGAAGCTGATGCCCACCTGGCGCAGCACGCTCTTGTTGAACTCCACCACTTTGACTTCGACCTGCACCACGCCGCCACTGCTGATGGTGGCCGCGTCGCTGATCATGCCCTTGTCGCCGATGGCCGAGGCGGCGGCCTTGCGGCGTGCTTCATGCTCAAGAAGGGAGTTTGCATTGCCCGATAGCAGGGCTTGGCCGCCTTGTACAGTGAGTTGATTGCCGCTGCCATCAAGCAACCCGCCCTGTACCGCATTGCGAACCTCGACACGGACGCGCGTGGGTGCGGCCTGTTTCTGCAGCCACAGCAGCAAGGTGGTGCTGCCGGCGGATTTGCCAACCAGCAGGGCCTCGCTGTTGTGGCCGATGCGGGTGATGTCGGCGATTGAGGGATCGGCGATGGCGATCCGTTCGACACCCGCAGGCAGATTCCAAGGGCGCTGCTCATTGAGTTCGAGCACAACGCTGTTAGTGCTTGCCTGTGCCTGCGCGGTCTGGGTCAACGGCGGCATAAAACCGCCGGCACCCAACAGCGCCAAGGTAAACAACGCAGATGCGGTGATGGATGAGCGCTGGTGCAAAAGGATGCCCCCGGTCATGGCGAAGACTGACGGTTGGATGGGGTCGTGCCGCGGATGATCTCGATGCCTTGGCGGGTGGCCGGGCGTGTGCCACGGCGCCGTTGCTGCGCGGCCGAAGCAGTGGCCGCGGCAGCCGCCGGGCGGTGGCTGTCGCCGGCCAATGCGTTCAGGTCGATGCCGGCATAGGCGCGGTTTTCGGGGCGGGTGGCGGCTTCGGCGGCTGCTTCGTCCAGATTGCCGCGCAGCGCCAGCACCGGCGCGGGTGCTGTAAAGATGGATTCATCCGCCAAACCGGTATCGCCAGGATTGCGCAGCGCCAGAAACAGCTTCCCACTGTGTGCGGCGAGCAACAGACGACCGGCATCCTGCACCGGAACGGCCAGGATCGCACTGCGCGCCTGTGCCGCATCAGCGTTTGTAGCGCCGCTGCTACGACCGTCGCGTGATGCGATGGTTTCGGCGCGGCTGCCCGGCTCCGGCGGCAGAGTGCCGACCTGGTTGCTCTGCTCGTCGCCGCTGGCAGTTGCCTGGCCTACATCGGCGTTGCCGTAACCCAGTACCTGTAGGCGTGAGAGCAGGAGCCGTGCCTGGGTATTGGTCTGGCCGCTGCCCGCGGACGATGGATCCTGCAGACTCATGAACACATCGACGTAATCGCCTGGCGTAACCCGATTGCTGACTCCGGCCAGCTCGTCAACCGGCACGGCTATCGCACGTTCGCCGGGCTTGATGCCGATGGCGATGCCTTGCAGCAATTGTTCTCTGGTGATCATTGCCCCTGCCGCGATGTCCCTCGCAGGCGTGCGTCCATCGACCTCGCTGATGGCGGTGTAGCCGTTGGCAGGCGGCAGGGCCATTTCGGTGATGGTGAGATCGGCTGCGGTGATCGGTTGGCCGGCGCGTAGCTCCTTGCTGGCGACCACCATCATGCGCTTGGGTAGATTGGCCGGTGCCGCCGCGCTGGCAACCTCGGCGGTCGGCGTTGCCCGCCGGCCTATCCCGAAGGCCAGCACCATCAGCAGCGCTGCCACGGCCAGCAGCAGGATTGCAGCTATGCGTATTGCCTTTGGCATCGTGAAGCTCCTCCACCTTGGAGTCCGCGGTTAGCGGTCGCCTAGATCCAGTTGAACAACGGCGGTACTGCTCAGTGACTTGCCCATGGTCCAGCCCATCAACGTACCGGTACCCGGCAGGAAGGGATGCGCATCATGGTCGTACGAGGTGGTCACCTTGATGCACTTGACAGTGCTATCGGCGGCGCAGGCATAAGGTTGAGAGACGGCTATCGGCGCGGCACTGGCGCTGTCGCAGGCGGCTGAAGTCTTGGAGTAGTTCAACAACCATTGCATTGAGCGTGCGGCGGCCTGGCAGGCGTTGCTGCGCCGTTCGGCGGTGCTGCCATAGCGCAACGATGCGCGTGCGCCCTCACCGGCGGCCAGGGCCAGAGATTGCTGGGCGGCAAAAATCATCACTCCCGTGAATGTGATGAAAAGCAATGGCAGTACGCCAAACATCATCATCATTGCGAATTCGATGGTTACCACGCCACGCGTCCTGCGCCGGTTTGGAAGCGGACACCTAGACATGCGCACCTCCCTGCAATACGACGCAAATCATCGCCAAGCCCATGTAGGCGGCGTAAGGAATGCCACGGCGGCCGCGGCGCGCCGAGCGCAGGTCCATCTGCCAGTCGAGATAAAGCGTGGTGCCCTGGACCGAGTGCACCGCACGTAAGAGCGGTTGAGGCGCGCACCGGGCTGCCGAAGGCCACGCGACGACGAGGAGCGCGTGGACCCCGGCAGCCAAGCTGGCAACGACCCAGACCGGCAGCAGTACCTTGCTGCCAAGCAGGAACCCGATGACTGCAAAAAATTTCACATCGCCTGCACCCATCCAGCCGATGGCGTAGAACGGCAGCAGCGCTGCCAGTCCTAGCGCACCGCCGAGCAGGCAATCGGCGAACGACGGCGGGCTGCCGATCTGCAACAACTGCATTGCTGCCGTGCAAGCCAACACGGCCAGCAGCACCCGGTTGGATACGCGCCTGGCCAATAGGTCGCTGATGGCGACCTGGGCCCCGAACAACAGCGCAACCAGATAGGCGAAGGTCATGGTGGTGGCCGTGTGCGTGGCTCAGACCATGCCGCCAGCGCCGCCGCCCGTGTCGGTGCTGGCGACCAGTGCAGTTAGTTTTGCCAGCACGGTTGTGAAAACCGCCTTCAGGCCATCGCGTGCGAAGAAAATGATAAGCCCGGCCACCACCGCGGCCAGCAGCCCGTACTCAAGTGCGGTGACGCCGTCTTCTTCCCGGAAAAACCTGCGCAGCTGTGCGTTCATGATGTTCTCCCTGATGACCCGGTGCCGGTGTTGCACCGACAGATAGCCGGGCGATGGGCATTGCTGCCCGATTGAGGTCATTGGGATACGCATGACACCGGCAAGAGTGTGCCGACGGTCGCTCAGGCTGCCGGGTAGTGTCGGCAGTTACCTACCTTTGCTTCCGCTGTCCCCTGTCGGCATGCAGCGCATGCCCGGAAACATCATTGCAATCGGCCCCGTACGCGGATGCGCATATTCGGCAAGAATGAATTGTTTTTCATATATGTGATGGACTTGGCGAATAGGTGATGGCGGAGCCGGCGTGAAGACTTGTTTTTTTTGTCAGTATTCAGGGCGCCGGGCGATGGTCGATACCTTCGTCAGGACAATTCCGTAATGCGAATTTCAGGCTGTACGGCAGGGGATTGCAGGTTTTGCTCAGTTACCTGCAACGGATGGTCGGGCTTCTGAAGCGCGTCCCTAGCCCGGATGCGCAAAGGCGTTCACATGGATGCGGTAGTCGGCGGAAACGGTTTGAGGTCATTTGATCTGGCGTCGCTGAGCGGCACGCTTCGCGTATGCCACGTTGAATTGGTGCTGCTTGATGATCAGCCACCCACGGCATCGATTACCTCGTTTGTTCACGACCAGGCCTTGTTGTGCACGTTCGAGATCGGCGCACGTACGCGCGGCCGCTTCATGTTGCCGCTGGATTGGTGTCTGCTTGGATGCCTGCAGACGGTGGACCCGGTAAGCAGCTGGTGCCATGGCGTTCCACTGGTATCGGGCAATATCGTGTCGGTAATGCCTGAAGGTGTCACCGAGTTTGCCTTGGGTGCCGGCAGTCGGGTGACCTTTGTGCTGGTTCCGCTTAAACGCTTCCAGGAGCGTGCGGCGGCGCAGCGTCTAGGTGGTCTTATCGATGAGGCTGCGGGCGTGCCGGTGCTCAGCAACCGCCCGCATGTTCCGCTGCAGGCCTATTACCAAGGGCTGCACGAACGCATACGCCAAGGTGAAGTCGGCGGCGATGAGATCGACGCCATGCTCGATGCGCACGTCAAGGAAGTAATCGCCAACGGCGCTCCCGAGCGCGCTGGCTGCAATCGCAGCCGCCGCGCACGCTATCTGATTTTTCGCCGTGCCGAAGACATGATGTATGCCAATCTGCGCCGCCATATCTATATGCATGAACTGTGTGACGCCGCGGGTGTGAGCGAGCGCGCGCTGCGCTATGCGTTCGAGGAACTGGTGGGCATTTCACCAGTGCGCTATCTGTCGATGCTGCGCCTGTGCGAGGCTTGCCGCAGCCTGTCCAGTGCCGATGCGGGCCGCAAGTCGGTCAAGTCGATCGCGCTGAGCTGCGGTCTGTGGGACCTGTCGCGTTTTGCTGATAGCTACCGCAAGGTGTTTGGTGAATTGCCGAGCGAGACCTTGATGCGGGGCACTTATTCGCCGGCCTGAGCGGTGTCGGCCAACTGCGTGACGCCCATCACTTAACAGCGGTGATTGCCGAATCCGTGCATTGGCGTGCCGGTAACGGGTATCACTTTGCCAAATCGCCCTATGGATGTGCCGGATGCGGGCAAACCATCGCGCATACAAACGTTGTACTGGCCTCACGAACCAAGACCCGTCCGCGCCCGGACAGGTCGAACCGGAGGCTCCACATGAACCGCATTTACCGCTTGGTCTGGAACCGCACACTCAATGCCTTCGTTGTAGGTTCCGAGCTGGCCAGCGCACAGGGGAAACGTTCGGGTCCGGCTCGATTGTCGCCGGCGGTGTCGTGGAGCCTGGCTGGTCTGGGCAGCGCTATCGCAATGGCCATGGCCGGGCCAGCGGCGGCTACCGACGCCAAGCTGGCCGATCTGCAGGACCTGGTCGCCAAGTACAGCACTACCGACGCACAGCAGATCGTGTCCACCACGTTGCCAACGTTGAACGCGGCCGTGGGGCTTAACGCATCGGTGACGTTGCCTGCGGTGCTGCAGGTGGATGCATCGGCCGCATTGGCGGTCAAACCGCAGCTTGCCTCTCCAAAGACGCTGGTGCGCGCACAGGCCGGTGTACGCGCAGCCCTGCCACTGCTGCGACCACACGTGCCTGCAGCAACGTCGGGAGCTGCATTGTCGGTGGTGGCCGATGCCGCGCTCGCAGTCAAACCGGTGGCGGCATCGGCCAATGCTGCAGTGACCGCGACGGTCGGGCCGCTGACGCACGGTGGCTCGGGGCTGCTGGGCCTGGCCAATGTCCTGCTGCCGGGCAAGGAGGAGGGCGGTAGCCCCCTGCATGGCACGCTGGCTTCAACGGCGGGCGCAGTCAAGGAGTTGACCGGCGAAGTACTCACCGGCAAGCCGGTGGCGGAGGTGGAAACGCTTACCTCCCATGCAAGCACGACTGTGGCTTCGCTCACTCAACATGTTGGAAGCGGTGTCGCGGGCGTTGGCAACGTGTTGCTGCCAGGTAAGGAAGAAGGCGGCAATCCCGTGCGCGGTGTGGTGACCGGTGCGGTCGGTGCAGTGGAGGAATTGACCGGCGGTGTCGCCAAGGGGACAGGGCTGGCTGGATTGGTGAATGGCCTGGTCAACGGCGCTGCGCCGGTACTGGATGGCGTCGGTGATCTGCTCGGGGCGGTGGTTGGTGGCGTGACGGGCTCGGGCACGCTGGGCACGGGCGTCGCCAATACGGTCGGTACGTTGACAGGTGGACTGAAGGACACCACCGGTGCGCTTGCCAACGGCAATGTCACCGGCACGGTGCAGAATCTGCTGGGTACGGTGGACAACACGGCCACCACGCTGCTCGGTGCCACCGGCAGCACCCTGGGTGGCATCACCGGCTCCGGCTCCGGGGTGACGGGTGTGACCGGCGCGCTGAGTGGCGTTGTGAGTGGCGTGACTGGCGGGCTGTCCAACGTGATCGGTGGTCTCACTGGCGCACCAGTCATCCCCAGCGCTACACCGGTAGCGCCCGGGCCGTCAGGCGTGATCGTCGGCAACGGAGGGCTGGTGGGCTCGGTCAACCAGCTGGTGGATTCGTCGTTTACCTCCATTTTCGGCGGTAGCGGCTATATCAACAGCGGCAGCCTGAAGGTCAACAGCAGCAATGTGATGCAGACCTATTCCGAGGTGGCGGTGTTGGGTGTGCCGACCGTGAACCTGAGTCCGGTAGGTGGCTTGCTGAATGGTCTGGGCGACTTGACCACGGGTGGCGACTCGCACTTGACCTTGATCGGCGGTGTCACTTCCGACAGTTACATCACCAACATCAACAACGGTGATCCGGGCGGTCTGCTTGGCTTGGTGCTGCCAGATGGCGCGCCGGCCTGGGCCTCGACCTGCTTGAATGTGTTGGGTGCTGTGACCGCCAAGTGCTGGGCAGTGCCGGCGGCACAGGACTACCAGGTGCTGATCGGTGACGGTGCCTTTGCCAACGGCTCCAAGGAAGTGGTGATCGGCAGCAATGCCGAGCATCGACTGGCAACGCAGACCGCGGACCAGGTGTTCGTCGATGCTGCGGGCGGCAAGACCGGTGTCCCGACTGCCGACTATGATGCCCGCCAGGGTCATTCGGTGGTGGTCGGTGACAGCGCCAAGGGCACCGCTAATGCACAGACGTTGCTGGGAGCCGGTGCAACCTCGGACAAGGCCAACAGCGTGGCGCTGGGCTTCAAGTCCAATGCCGCGCGCGGTGGCCAGGACAACTACACCGCATTCGGTTTGACCGCTACGCAAACCTCCATTGGTGAAGTGGCCGTGGGTTCGGCGGGGCGCGAGCGCCAGATCACCCATGTCGCCGCCGGCAGCCAGGATACCGATGCGGTCAACCTCAAACAGCTGCGTGGCGCGTTGGATCAGATTGACGACCTGGGCTTGGCGGCGGTGGTCTATGACGAAGACGTCAATGGCGTCGTCAACTACGGCAAGGTAACGCTGGGCAACGGCCAGGCCGTCAATGGCACCGTGCTGGCAAATCTCGCGGCCGGCTCGGTTGCAGTGGGCAGCAAGGAGGCGGTCAATGGTGGACAGCTGTTTGGGCTGGGCAGCTCGTTGGCAACCTATCTGGGCGGCGGTACGACCTTCACCGGTGGCGTGCTCGGCGCACCGAACTACCAGATCAACAGCATCGGTGTGCTAGGCGTGGCTTCACTGCAGTCGTACACAAACATCGGCAACGCGTTTACCTCCATCAGCGATTCGCTGCTCAACCTGAGCAATCTTGTGCCGCGTAGTGTTCCGGGCGGTAGCGATCCATTGGCGGTGAAATACATCGCAGATGGCGCAGGCAATCCGACCAACGCGGTACGGTTGACCGGTGATGGCAGTGGCGCAGCAGTTGCCCTGGGCAACGTGGCGGCGGGCAGTATCACCAGCGGCAGCCTGGATGCGATCAACGGCGGGCAGCTGGCTGCTACCAACGATGCTGTGGCCTCGGCGATTGGTGGCACGATGCAGTACAACAGCGGCACCGGGCAATGGAGCTCCGCCAGCTTCAACATCACCTCGATCAACAGCGGGGGCGCCGCCACCCAGCAGACGTTCGGCAATGTCACTGACGCCCTGGCAGCGATGGACGGCTCCATCGTCAACGTCAACAAGCGCATCGACAACATCCAGAACGGCGGCGCCGGCAATCAGTACTTTGCGGTCAATTCGACCAAGGCGGCTGCCTCGGCCACCGGCCAGGACAGCGTCGCCGCCGGTCCGCAGGCAACGGCCAGCGGCAACCAGGCCGTGGCCATCGGTGATGGTGCCAACGCATCGGCAGCCGGCAGCGTGGCGTTGGGCGCAGGCTCGGTGGCCAATCGTGCCAATACCGTGTCCGTGGGTGCCGCAGGTGCCCTGCGTCAGGTCACCAATGTCGGCGACGGCAGCGAGGCTACGGACGCGGTGAACCTACGCCAGTTGCAGGCATCGCAGCAGGGCACGGTGCGCTATGACCAGAACACCGACGGCAGCACCAACTATGGCAGCGTGACGATGGGGCGCCCGGGCACCAGTACTGTCATCCACAACGTAGGCACCGGTGTGGCGCCCACCGATGCAGTCAATGTCGCTCAACTCAACAAGGGCATGGGGGATGTCATGGACTGGTCGAAGAACTACACCGATCAACGTTTCAATGATGTAAGCCGCGACATGAAGCGTATCGACGACCGTGCTTCCGCGGGTGTCGCCTCGGCGATGGCGATGGCGGGTCTGCCGCAGCCCACCGAGGCGGGCAGGCGCATGGCGTCGATGGCGGCCAGTACCTTCCATGGCGAGTCGAGCATGGCGGTGGGCGTGTCGGGTGTCACCGATGGCGGGCGCTGGATCTACAAGCTCAGTGGTTCGGCCAATACCCGCGGCGATGGCGGGGTGACCGTGGGCGCCGGTTTCCAGTGGTGATCGCTGGCAGCGACGACCCGCAATAAGACAAACCTGGCTATGCATCGAGGACGTTATGAACAAGAAATGGACCGTGCTGGCTTTGCTGGCGACGCTGACTGCATGCGGCAAGGGCCAGGTGCGCGAGGAGTTCCCGGACCCGGCACGCGCCTATCCTGCAGGCGGCACCTATGTGAATCTGGACAACCTGCGCCAGTACGCGCCAGGCATGAACAAGCGCCAGATCCAGACGCTGCTGGGTACGCCACAGTTCAACGAAGGTTTGTGGGGTGTGCGCGAGTGGAACTATGTCTTCAATTTCCGCCGCTCGGTTGGGGCCGAGCCGATTCAATGCCAGTTCCAGGTCAGGTTCGATTCCAAAGGAGTAGCCAGCGGGCAGGCGTGGAAGCCGGGTAGCTGCGCGGCCTTGCTGGAGCCTGCACCTGCACCGGTCGCGCCGGCACCGCCTCCGCCACCCCCGGTAGTGGCACCACTGCGGCTATCGGCCGACGCGTTGTTCGCCTTTGACAGTGCCAATCTGTCGGCCACGGGCCGGGCGAAACTGGATGAACTGTTACATGGCCTCCGTGCCAGCGCCGCCCAGGAGACGCTGAACATCGTCGGTTACACCGACCGTATTGGTAGTGATGCCTACAACATGGAGTTGTCGCGCCGCCGAGCGCAGAGCGTGCGCAACTATCTGGTGCAGCAAGGCATTCCTGCCGCCGCCATCCATGCCGAAGGGCGCGGCAACAGTGCGCCGCTGGTGCAGTGCGATGACGCTGCTGGTACTGCATTACTGGACTGTCTGGCGCCGAACCGCAGGGTGGAAATCGCCGTGACCGGTGGCTGAGCCCTGATTGCCGAAGCAAGCGGCCGATGCCATTGTCGGTCGCAGCCCTCACAATGGCGGCCGGTAGTCGTGGCAGCCGTGCTGCGGCCAGAGCTGGACAAGGTGTGCTGTGTTGAAGTGGAACAATGTAATGGCCTGGGCCGGTCCCTTGGCGGCGCTGGCTTTCATCGCTGCGGTGGTGGGTTTCGGAGCGCAGCTGCAAGGCTATGACCAGATGCTGCATCCGGTGTCATTGCTGGGCGCACGCGGCATTGCTGGTGGTGCGGGTTTCAGTCTGCTGGGCTTTGTATTGCCAGGCCTGCTGGCGGCGATTGCGATGCTGGACCTGATCCTGCGCATGCCGTCCAGCGCACCACGCCCGCTGCGGGTAGGCGGGCAGATGCTGCTGCTGGCTGCCATCGCATTTGCCGCGATGGGCCTGTTTCCGCTGGATGTGGAGGATATCGAGAACCGCGCCAGCCAGTTCCACGCCAGCGCCTGGTTGCTGTGGCTGCTGGCCTTCAGTGCTGCTGCCATTGCCCTGCGCTTTGGCGCGGGCAAGGCTGCTGGCTGGCGATCCTTGTCGACACTGACCGTGGTCTGTGCGCTATGGATCATCTGCAGCGCGTTCCTGTTCCAGGTCGCCATGCCGGTGGCAATGGCGCAGCGTTTGGCCTTCCTGGGTTGGCTGGTATGGCTGCTGGGCGCGGCCCGGCTGGCACCGCCGCGCAGCTGAGCGGCGCGGCGCAATAACCGCGATAACGGGGCAGGGCACGCGCAGGCAACGCGCTTGGGGCGGCCCTGAGAAACCTCTGTTTTTTTAAAAGCTCTATATTTCAATGACCTGCGGGTCATGCTTGATGCTGGTCTGCGCCCGGATTGGAGTGCAATGATGCACTGCGGTACCCTTTGCCGCTTTGCCGTTGCCCAGCGTTGACATGTCCAGCGTCGAACCGAATATTTACGATCCCCAGCAGGTTGAAGCCGCCGCCCAGAAATTCTGGGAGGCCGAGAAAGCATTCGAGGTGAACGAAACCTCGGACAAGCCCAAGTTCTACTGCTTGTCGATGCTTCCGTACCCGTCCGGTGCGCTGCACATGGGCCATGTGCGCAACTACACCATTGGCGACGTCATCAGCCGCTACAAGCGCATGACCGGCCATAACGTGCTGCAGCCGATGGGCTGGGACGCCTTCGGCCTTCCCGCCGAAAACGCAGCGATCAAGAACAAGACCGCGCCGGCCAAGTGGACTTACGCCAACATCGGCCACATGCGCAGCCAGCTCAAGTCGCTGGGCTATGCGATCGACTGGTCGCGCGAGTTCGCTACCTGCACGCCGGACTACTACGTCCACGAGCAGCGCATGTTCACCCGCCTGATGCGCAAGGGCTTGGCCTATCGCCGCAACTCGGTGGTGAACTGGGATCCGGTCGATAACACCGTGCTGGCCAACGAGCAGGTCATCGATGGCCGCGGCTGGCGTTCCGGCGCACTGGTCGAGAAGCGCGAGATCCCGCAGTGGTTCCTGCGCATCACCGATTACGCCCAGGAATTGCTGGACGGCCTGGATGAACTGCCGGGCTGGCCGGATTCGGTCAAGACCATGCAGCGCAACTGGATCGGCCGCTCCGAAGGCCTGGAAATCCAGTTCGACGTGCGCGACGTGGACGGCGCTGCACTGGATCCGCTGCGCGTGTTCACCACCCGCCCGGACACGGTGATGGGGGTGAGCTTCGTCTCCATTGCTGGCGAACACCCGCTGGCCATGCACGCCGCCAAGAACAACCCGCAGCTGGCTGCCTTGCTGGCCGAGCTGAAGCAGGGCGGTGTCTCCGAGGCTGAACTGGAAACCCAGGAAAAGCGCGGCATGGACACCGGCCTGAAGGCCATCCACCCGGTCAGTGGCGAGCAGGTGCCGATCTGGGTCGCCAACTTCGTGTTGATGGGCTACGGCACCGGCGCAGTCATGGCCGTGCCGGGTCACGATCAGCGTGATTTTGAATTTGCCACCAAGTACAACCTGGCCAAGAAGCAGGTCATCGCGCTGAAGTCGCCGAAGAATGACGACGAACGCAGCTATGACGACAGCCGCTGGCAGGACTGGTACGGCGACAAGAGCCGCGAAACCGAGCTGGTCAATTCGGCTGAATTCGACGGCCTGGATTTCCAGGGCGCGTTCGAGGCACTGGCTGAGCGATTCGAGCGCAAGGCCCAGGGCCAGCGCCGCATCAACTACCGTCTGCGCGACTGGGGCGTGAGCCGCCAGCGCTACTGGGGTTGCCCGATCCCGGTCATTTACTGCGACAAGTGCGGCGCGGTGCCGGTGCCGGAAGACCAGCTGCCGGTGATCCTGCCGGAAGACGTGACCCTCAATGGCACGGGTTCGCCGATCAAGGCCGACCTGGAATGGCGCAAGACCACCTGCCCGGACTGCGGCGGCGCGGCCGAGCGCGAAACCGATACCTTCGATACCTTCATGGAGTCGAGCTGGTATTACGCCCGCTACACCTCGCCGGGTGCCCGCGAGGCGGTGGACAAGCGTGGCAACTATTGGCTGCCGGTCGACCAGTACATCGGTGGCATCGAGCACGCCATCCTGCACCTGATGTATTTCCGTTTCTTCCACAAGCTGATGCGCGATGCGCGCATGGTGGACAGTAACGAGCCGGCACAGAACCTGCTGTGCCAGGGCATGGTCATTGCCGAAACCTTCTACCGCCAGAACAGCGACGGTTCCAAGGATTGGTTCAACCCGGCCGATGTGGATACGGTGCGCGACGAGCGCGGCCGCATCACCGGCGCGACCCTGCGCGAAGACGGCCAGCCGGTGGTGATCGGTGGCGTCGAGAAGATGTCCAAGTCCAAGAACAACGGCGTCGACCCGCAGACCATGGTGGCCAAGTACGGCGCTGACACCGTGCGCCTGTTCTCGATGTTCGCCGCGCCGCCGGAACAGTCGCTGGAGTGGAACGAGGCTGGCGTTGACGGCATGGCGCGCTTCCTGCGCCGACTGTGGGCGATGGTGCACAAGCACACCGTCGACGGCATTGCGCCGGCGCTGGACGTTGCTGCATTGAGTGCCGAGCAGAAGGCGATCCGTCGCAAGACCCACGAAACCATCAGCAAGGTCAGTGACGACTACGGTCGCCGCCACGCCTTCAATACCGCCATCGCTGCGGTGATGGAACTGCTCAACACCCTGGCCAAGTTCGACGATGCCAGCGAGCAGGGTCGTGCGGTGCGCCAGGAAGCCTTGCAGTCGGCGGTACTGCTGTTGAATCCGATCACTCCGCATGCCTGTCATGCGATGTGGCAGCTGCTGGGCCACGCGCAGACCCTGCTCGAAGATCAGCCGTTCCCGCAGGTGGACACGGCTGCGCTGGTCAAGGACTCGCTGACCTTGGCGGTGCAGGTCAACGGCAAGCTGCGTGGCACCATCGATGTGGCCGCCGATACTTCGCGCGAGCTGATCGAAACCCTGGCCAAGGACGAGCCGAACACGGCCAAGTTCCTGGTCGGGTTGACGATCCGCAAGGTCATCATCGTGCCGGGCAAGATCGTCAACATCGTTGCGGCGTAAGCCGCAACGGGCATCTCAAGTGCAGTTCACGCGGCATCAGGCAGGCTTGCTGCCTGTTGCCGCTCCCGGCCGGCTCATCCAGACTGTGTGCATGACTCGATACCTGACCGCCCTGATTCTCGCCGCCACCCTCACCGGTTGCGGCTTCCATCTGCGTAACAAGCTCGCGCTGCCTGCCGATATGCCGGCGGTGCAGGTGGATTCAGCGGTGCGTTACAGCGAGCTGGTCAAGTTCCTCAACCGTGGCCTGCGCTCCTCGGGCGCCACCGTGGTGGAAGACGGCGACACGCTCGCTGTCGCTGGCAAGACGCCAGGGGTTGCCCGTCTGCAGATCCGTTCCGAGCGCTGGGGTGACCTGCCCATCGCCATCGACGCCCAGGGCCGCGCCCAGGAATACAGCCTGCGCTACGCGGTGGTGTTCTCGTTCCTGCGCCCGGACGGCAGCGTGATCGTGCCGGAGCAGGCTGTGGAACTGTCGCGTGACTATGTGTCGCCGCCACAGAATTCCACCGGTACCACCACCGAGCGCGAAATCCTCGCCGATGAGCTGCGCCGAGAAATGTCGGCCTCGATCCTGCGTCGCATCGACAGCGTGGTTCGCGCCGATGTGGAGAAAGCCCTGCAAGCCCCCAAGCCTGCGGAGGACGCAGCTGGTGAGGTGCACTGAGTTGGTGGGTTCCGGCGCTGCACAGACGCTTCGGGGCTGAACAATGGAGCTGCGACCGGAACAACTGGCCAGCCAGATAGGCTCCCAAGCTTTGGCGCCGGTGTACCTGATTGCCGGCCCCGAGCTGTTACGGGTGATTGAAGCCGCCGATGCGGTGCGTGCCAAGGCGCGCGCCGATGGCATTGGCGAGCGCGAAGTATTTGATGCTGATGGTCGCGATTTTGATTGGGGGCAGTTGGCTTCCAGTTTCAACGCGCCCAGCCTGTTCAGTGCGCGTCGTCTGGTCGAAGTGCGCCTGCCCAACGGCAAGCCGGGCAAGGAGGGCGCCGAGGTCATCAGCGACTTCTGCGCGCGGCCTGCGCCGGACGTGGTGCTGCTGATCACCGCTGGCGAATGGAGCAAGGCACACCAGGGCAAATGGGCCGAGGCGGTCAACAAGGTTGGCGTGCTGTCGGTGGCCTGGGCGATCAAGCCGCATGAATTGAGTGACTGGATCGAGCGGCGCCTGCGCAGCAAGGGTTTGCGCGCTGACCCGGGCGCTGTGCAGCGCTTGAGCGAGCGGGTTGAGGGCAATCTGCTGGCGGCCGCGCAGGAGATCGACAAGCTGGCGTTGCTGGCCGATGGCCAGCCGCTGGATGTGGCCAAGATGGAGTCGCTGGTCGCCGATGCCGCGCGCTATGACGTTTTCAGGCTCAGTGAAGCGGCATTCTCCGGGCAGGCACAGGCCGTGCTGCGGATGGTGGCTGGCTTGCGCGCCGAGGGCGAGGCGGTGGCCGCGTTGATGCCGATCCTGATCCGTGAATTGCTGATCACCGCTGGGTTGGCCCGGGTGCAGGCCAATGGCGGCAATCTGGCTGCGGAAATGAAATCCAAGGGCATCTGGGAGTCGCGCCAGGCGCCGTTCAAACGCGCCCTGCAGCGTCACCCCGACCCACGCCGCTGGGAACGCTTTGTCGCCGAGGCCTCGCAGGTCGACCGCATGGCCAAGGGGCGGGCCGAAGGTGACCCGTGGCTTGCCTTGGAGCGTCTGCTGGTTGCGCTGGCCGAAGCCCGCGCGGTGCGCCTGCTCGTCCGTGGCGTGCGCTGAATGACTACTGGGCGGTCGCCGGCAGGCGCTGCCGCAGACGACGGCCTGTGGCTGCTGTACGGCGGCACCTTCGATCCGGTTCACAACGGCCATCTGGCCATTGCCCGCTGCGCTGCAGCCGAGCTGCAGGTGCCGGTGCACCTGATGCCCGCCGCCGACCCGCCGCACCGTGCACCGCCCGGTGCCGATGCCGCCCAGCGTGCGCATATGCTGGCGCTGGCGGTAGCGGACGAGCCCAACCTGCTGGTGGATACCCGCGAACTGCAACGCGCTGAGCGCAAGCCCGGTGTGCCATCGTGGACAGTGGACACCCTGCGTGACATCCGCGCCCAGATCGGCTCGCAACGCCCGCTGGCGATGCTGATGGGGGCCGACAGCCTGCTTGGCCTGCCGAGCTGGCATGAATGGGAGCATCTGCTCGATCTGGCACATATCGTGGTGGCTGAACGACCGGGCAGCGGCCTGGACGGTGAGTTGCCAGCGCAACTGGCGCGACGGCTGGACGGGGCTTGGGCCAGCTCGGCTGAAAGTCTGATCGATAGCCCGGCCGGGCGGGTCTGGCGGCTGCGCCAGCCGCTGCATGCCGAGTCCGCGACCGAGGTGCGGGAGGCCATTGCCAACGGCGGCCAATGGCGTGATTTGTTGCCTTCGGCGGTGGCTGGGTACATCCTTGCGCAAGGCCTGTATGGCAGTGCCGCGCGGGCGTGAATGCCGGCAGCGGCCATGTTCTCTATAATCGTCCCCCTTAATTCATCGAGTTCTGCTGCTTTGACCACCGAAGCCCAAGTCATCAAGACCCAAATGCCCAGCCCGGCACCCTCCGTACCGGCCCTGCTGGCGTCCGTTCACTCCGCCCTTGAGGAGATCAAGGCCCGGGATGCCGTCGAGCTCGATGTGCGTGGCAAGTCCAGTGTGGCTGATTACATGGTGGTGGTCTCCGGTACCTCTACCCGTCACGTCAAGTCCATCGGTGAGGAAGTAGTGCGCTTTGCCAAGAACCTGGGCGTGATGCCGCTGGGTGTTGAAGGTGAGCGCGAAGCCGAGTGGGTGCTGGTCGACCTGGGCGACGTCATCGTCCACGTCATGCTGCCGCGCGTGCGCGAGTTGTATGCGCTGGAGCGTCTGTGGACCGTTGGCGACCAGCCGCGCTCTGCCTATGACGACGAAGGCGAAGACGAGCAGGATGCTGGCTGAGCCTGACGGCCGCAGCTTCTGTGACGGCGCCGCAGGGCGCCGTCTTTGTTTGTGCAGGTTGATAGGAGGCCGCGCATGAAAGCCAGATTGATCGCCACCGGCGAACGCGCGCCGTCGTGGGTTGCGCAGGGGTTTGCCGAGTACCAGAAGCGACTGTCGCATTGGTTGCCGCTGGAGTTGGTTGAAATTGAGCCGGGCCTGCGCGGCAAGGGCCGTGATCCCAAGCGCGCGATCGAGGACGAGGGCAAGCGGGTATTGGCTGCACTGCCCAAGAATCCCTATGTGGTGGCGTTGGACGTGCCAGGCAGGCAGCTCAGCTCCGAGCAGCTGGCGCAACGGCTGGAGCACTGGCGCACGCAGGGGCGCGATCTGGCGTTCCTGATTGGCGGCCCGGAAGGGCACGCGGCGGAAGTATCTGCAGTGGCCGATGAGAAGTGGTCGATAGGCCCGCTGACCTTGCCGCATATGCTGGTTCGGCTGGTTGTAGCCGAGCAGTTGTATCGCGCAGCGGCGATGTTGGCCAATCACCCCTACCATCGCGCGTAATTAACGTATAGAATGCGCCTCCCCGCCCGAATAGCTCAGCCGGTTAGAGCACTTGACTGTTAATCAGGGGGTCGTTGGTTCGAGTCCAACTTCGGGCGCCAAGTTTTAATTGAAAACCCGCATCGCGAGATGCGGGTTTTTTTTGTCTGTCATTCAAGCCGCCCCGGCGCGTTTGGCGCCGGGGCGGGTACATCACTTGAACGTGTACTTGGCGCCCAGCGTGTAGTAACGGCCAACCGCACCGCTGTAGTGCAGCGGGTTGTAGTTGACCGCGCCGTAGGTCAACGGATCCAGCGGTGCGATGCGATCGGTCAGGTTCTGCACCGAGCCGAAGATTTCGAACGCTTCGGTAGCGCGCCAGCGACCGGACAGGTCGATGGTGTAGAACGCGCGCAGTTTGCAGCCGCGCGGTGCATCGGAGCCATCGACGTAGTGATTGGCACAGCTGTCACCTCGGTAGGCGACGTTGTCCATGCTGCCGATGTAGTTGGCGATGCTGCTGATGCTGAAGCGGTCCATGTCCCAGGTCAGGCCGAAGTTCAGGCGATCCTTGGGGGTGCCGATGCAATTGGTGACATCGCAATTGCCGTGCGTACCGGCGTACTGGAACACGGAGCCGGTGCCGTCATCGCGCTCGAACGAATTGATGCGGGTCCATTGCATGTCCATCAGCAGCTTGCCGTAGTTGCCCAATGCCACGCGCTGGCGGATGTCGAAGTCAAAGCCGCGCACGGTGGTGGATGCGGAGTTGATGTAGTCAACGCTGACCGCAAGCAGGCTGCCGCTGTTGGGAATGCCTGGAAGGTCATTGTCCGAGCGGATGCCGCGGCCAGCAGCCAGGGCCAGATCGGTATCACCCTGGTTGATCTCGTTGGTGCGCTTGATCTGCCAGGCATCGAAGGTCAGCGTCGTGCTCGAGGTCGGGTCCAGCACCAGGCCGACGGTGTAGCTCTTGGACTTCTCCGGCTTCAGTGCAGGGTTGGCCGAGGTGATGATGGCCAGGCTGACGGCGCAGTCCGCTGCGGTGGCACCAGGTGCCGGGGTGCCACCCGGGCAGCGCACCGGGTCACGCGCGGTGCTGAAGGCGGCCAGGCCGCCGTCACCGGCTTCGGCCGGGCCGGGTGCGCGGAAGCCTTCGGCATAGGTGGCACGCAGGGCGATCCACTCGGCCGGGGTCCATTTCAGGCCGACTTTCGGCGTGGTCGCGGTGTCGCCGCCCTTGTACTTGTCAACGCGCAGGGCGCCGGACAGCTCCAACGACTTCAGTACCGGGGCAACCACTTCCGTATAGGCCACGGCGACTTCTTCGGTGCCCTTATAGGCCGAATAGCCCAGGCCGATGATGTCGCCCAGGTCGGTATAGCTCTGCGGATCCAGGTTCGCCTTCTGGCGGCGGTACTCGGCGCCAAATGCGAGCCCGAGCGGACCACCGGCCAGATCGGCGAGGCTGCGTGAGGCCTTGAAGTCGATCATGTCCAGCGTGGTGGACGCGTTGGCGTGGATGGTCGGGGAGATGTAGTCGTACAGCGCCTGCGAGTTCTGCCCGGCATTGGCGCCGATATGCCACCAGCCCACCGGGCTGTTCGGGTCGGTCAAGGCGGTGCGCACATGGCTGTAACGCAGGAAGCCGGTGCGCTCGTTGACCAGCTGGGTTGCCGAGTGCAGGTAGGCGGTATCGATATCCCATTCGCCTGCGGTGCCCTTCACCCCAACCAGGAAGCGGGTGAACTCGTTGGTGTTTCGGGTGACGCGTGGGCCTACGTCGAACGCGGCGTAGCGCAGGCGGGCGTCCACGCCCAATGGGTTGTCAGGGTGAGCTGCGCCCAACACCGTTGCACCGCTGCCGCTGCTGGCGTTGACCGGGCCGCCCGGATAGCCCCAGGAGCCGGAAACACCGCTTGGGGTGTTGTAGAACACGTTCTTTTTCTTCGAGTAGCCGAACTCGCCATACATCTCGAAGTTGTCCGACAACACGAAGGTGCCGCGTGCGAACAAATTGCCGAACTCTTCGCTCGGGCTCAGGCTGCGGAAATCCTGGGTCTGCCACAGGCAGCCGCCGCCCACGTCGGGAGGACTGATGTTGGAGAACTGCGAGCAGCCTGGCAGGGACTGGTAGCGACCGGTTGCCGGGTCGCGGATGCTACCTGCCGGTGAGCTGCCGGCGACGGTGCCGTTGGAGGTGATGGCACCGTTGAGCGGGAAGAACTGGCCACCAGCTACGCGATCAAAGCCATACGGACTCAGGTCGCCGTTGCCGATCCACTTGCGGTTGCGGCGGTCTGAAATACGGATGTCATCGGTCTTGCTGAGGTCGATGCTGACGAAGGCGTTGAAGCCATCGGTGTCCAGATCGCCCACGCCAGCGGTCAGCGATGCCTTGCGCGCATTGCCATCGCTGTCACCGGAGGTGCCGTAGGAGGCCTTGAGCATGGCGCCGGTGAAATCGCGGCGCAGGATGATGTTGACGACGCCGGCGATGGCGTCGGAGCCGTAGATGGCTGAGGCGCCATCCTTCAATACCTCGACGCGCTCGACCGCATCCATCGGGATGACGCTCAGGTCGGTGAAGACCTTCTGGCCGTCATCGGCCAGGCCGTACGGTGCCATGCGACGACCGTTGAGCAGGACCAGGGTCGACGCCGCACCCAGGCCGCGCAGCGAGATACCGGAGCCGCCGCCGGCAAAGCCGGTGCCGAAGCTTTTGGGAATGGAGCCGGCGCCATCGCTGGTCAGGGTCTGCAGGTATTCGGCGATGGTGGCCTTGCCGGTACGGTCGATTTCCTGCCGGGTGATGACCTGCACTGGTGAGGCGGTTTCAGTTGTGGCGCGGGGGATGTTGGAGCCGGTGACGGTTATCCGGTCCAGGTTGGTGGCCTTCTGGTCCTGGGCCATGGCCAGCGGTGCGGCCGCTGCCAAGGTCAATGGAACCAGAAGCAGGCGGCTGAGGTTGCCGGTGATTGCGTCGCTAAGACGGTTGCTGCGCGGGTAGGTCGGATGTTTCACAGTCTCTCTCCAGGGAACAGCGGCAAGAAGGCCGCCAACACGCGGCCAAAGAACATCGACGGCCGCGAATCTAGGTTTCCCATGGGTGAAGGCGTAGTGAAATAATCATTAATGGCCACAGACAGCTTGGCAGTGCTTATGGCAGCGTTCCCAAAAACCGCTGCCATAAGCGGGCCTCAGCCCTGTTCAGCCAAGCTTGAAATCAACCGGGATCAGGCCATAGGCCTGTACCGGACGGCCGCCGTCGGTAGCGGGTTGGAACTTCCAGCGACGCAGCACCTGGCTGCGGGCGGCGTTGTCCAGGCTGCGGTTGCCGCTGCTGTGCTCGACGCTGACCTCCAGCGGTGAGCCATCCACATCCACCAGTACCCGCAGCGTCACCGTGCCCTGCGCACCGGCCAGCAGGGCATCACGCGGATAGCCTGGTGCCGGCGCATTGAGGTAACGCAGCTGCACGCCTTGCAGTGGCGTGGATGCGCCGATTGAATCGATGGCCGGGCTGTTGTCGATCGTCGGTGCAATGTCCACCGGCGCGGTGACGACCGCCTCGGTGGCGAAGATCGGCATCGGTGCGTTGTCCACCGGTGCTGCCAGTGCCGGTTGCCGCGGCGGTGACGGCGTGCGGGTCACCGGGACATCAACCGGCGGTGTGGGCGGGTTGGGGACGACGGGTTTGACGTCGGGAACCTGCCAGCGTTCGCGCTCTGCTTCCCTTTGGATGGGCACCTGTGACAGCGGAATCAGCAGCAAGCCCAAGGCAAAGGCGTGCAGGGCCAGGGCGGTGCTGTAGGCGAGGATGCGCGAGGGTTCTACGTGCAGGGACGGACTGCGTTGTTGCGTGCGGACCATGTTCCACCTCCATGCGTGGGCGTGTGACAGAGAACAACGCGTGATGACACGGGACAGGGTTGCTGATTTGCGTCCCGTGGCTGCAGTGCGCCTGTTATTCAGGCGTTCGGCAAGCGGGGTAGTTGTTTCTGGTCAGCTGGCGGACAGCTTGATGGCACGTCGACTGGCTTTTGTAGGAGCGGCGTGAGCCGCGAAGCCGGCACATCATCAGGTGGCGCAGTTGCCAAGGGTTTCAGCAACGCCAGCTTCGCGGCTTACACCGCTCCCACAAACAAATGCCAGCCTCGCCACCAAGGCGAGCGACCCAAACAAAAACGGCGCCCGCAGGCGCCGTTCCGATTGCAGCTGCCGCGTTGCTCAGCGGCCCAGTTCGAACACCACGTCCAGGTTGACCGAGACGGTGGTTTCGCCCGGCGACACCGCGGTGTCCATTTCAGCCTTGGCGCTACGACCGGCAGACATGGCCATCATCGGCATCGGCCGGAAGCCGCCTTGGCTGCCTTCGGAGATGCTGACGATGCGGCGTACGCGCAGGCCCAGTGCCTTGGCGTAGGTTTCGGCGCGAGCCTGCGACTTCTTCAGCGCGGCCAGGCGGGCTTCGTCATAGACCGGTTCCGGCTGGTCGATCTCGAAGCTGGGGCCGTTGATCTGGTTCGCACCCTGTGCAGCCAGGCTGTCCAGTACCTTGCCCAGCTTGCTGATGTCGCGCACCTTCAGGCTGACGGTGTTGTTGGCCTGGTAGCCGGTGATCTTCGGCGGCTCGTTCTCGGCGTAGCGGTACTGCGGGCTGAGGTTGATGCCGCTGGTCTGGATGTCGCGCTCGGCAATGCCGGCGGCCTTGATCGCAGCCATTACCTTGTCCATCTGTACGGCGTTGTCGCGCATGGCGGTGTTGCCATCGACTGCCTGGGTGACCACCCCGGCCGACAGGGTGGCGATATCCGGCACGCGGTGCGCCTCGGCCTGGGCCGAGACGTTCAACAAGGTCGCGTCGCTGGCAACCACGGCCGGGACGGTTTGGGCATTGGCGGTCATCGAGACTCCAAGAGCGAGAGACAGGGACAACAGCAGTGGGGCGAGGGCAGTACGACGCATGGTGATCCTCCTTGGCTGGATCGTGAAAATGAACACAGAGCGATGAACGGGTGGTGAGCCATGATGGGGTCACCGTCACTTTGCCAGCAATGCTCATCATTCAGGTTGCTGGCGCAGGTTATGCTTTCACGATGCTTTATCTCGCCTCCCGCTCTCCCCGTCGCAACGAACTGCTGTCCCGCCTTGATGTGCCTTTCCGCGCCCTTGATCTGGAGGTGCCGGAGCAGCGTGCGCCGGGTGAGGCGGCCGAGGCCTATGTGCGCCGGGTTGCGCTGGACAAGGCCCAGGCGGGGCTGGCGCTGGTCGCCGATGACCCGCAGGCTGTGGTGCTGGGCTCCGATACCGAGGTGGTGCTGGATGACCGGGTTTATGGCAAGCCGGCCGACGCTGCCGATGCGGAGGCCATGCTGGCCTCGCTGGCGGGGCGTACGCATAGTGTGATCACCGTGGTGGCCTTGGCCGCAGCTGGGCGGCATGCGCTGGAAACGGTGATATCGGAAGTGACGTTCGCGGCGATGAGCGCGACGCAGATCCAGGCCTACGTCGCCACCGGCGAGCCGATGGGCAAGGCCGGTGGCTATGCCATCCAGGGTGGGGCGGAGCGTTTCATCAGTCATTTGGCCGGCAGCTACTCCGGGGTGATGGGGCTGCCGTTGCAACAGACCGCCGCGCTGCTGGCGGCATTTGCCGCAGGCGCGGACGACGATTCCATGGACAAGGGGGAATGAAGGACGTGTCTGAAGAAATTCTGGTCAACGTCACCCCGCGCGAAACCCGCGTGGCAGTGATTGAAAACGGCATGTTGCAGGAGCTGCACATCGAGCGCGGTTGGCGCCGCGGTGTGGTCGGCAACATCTACAAGGGCAAGGTGCAGCGGGTGATGCCGGGCATGCAGGCCGCGTTCGTCGAGGTCGGCCTGGACCGCGCAGCGTTCCTGCATGCCAACGACGTGGTGCGTCCGGCGCCGGTGGCAGCCGACACCGACGAAACCGCGCCCAGCCTGCCATTGCCGTCCTCGGTACCGATCGTGGAGTTGCTGCGCGATGGCCAGGACGTGGTGGTGCAGGTGGTCAAGGATCCGATCAGCACCAAGGGTGCACGTCTGACCACGCAGATCAGCATTCCCTCGCGTTACCTGGTGCTGCTGCCGCAGTCCAAGATGGTCGGGGTTTCGGCCCGCATCGAGGACGAGGGCGAGCGCGCCCGTCTGAAGTCGCTGGTCACCGAGATCTCGGCCCAACACGGCGGCTACGGCTACATCGTGCGCACCAATGCCGAAGGCCAGCCGGCCGAGGCCTTGGCCGAGGACATCTCCTACCTGTCGCGGGTCTGGACGGTGGTGGAGCGGCGCGGGCGCGAAGCGCCGCCGTGCAGCATCATCTATGAAGACCTGAGCCTGCCGTTGCGTTCGGTGCGCGACCTGATCCGCAAGGACGTGGACAAGGTCAAGGTCGATTCCAAGGAAACCTTCGGCCAGCTGCAGGCCTTCGTCGCCAAGTACATGCCGGTGCTGGGCGAGAAGCTGGAGCTGTATACCGGCGACCGCCCGATCTTCGACATGTTCGGGGTCGAGGATGAAATCGTACGCGCCTTGAACAAGCAGGTGCCGCTCAAGTCCGGTGGCTATCTGGTCATCGACCAGACCGAGGCAATGACAACCATCGACGTCAATACCGGTTCCTTCGTCGGCCAGCGCAATCTGGAAGAAACCGTATTCCGCACCAATCTGGAGGCGGCGCAGACGGTGGCGCGGCAGCTGCGGCTGCGCAATCTGGGCGGCATCATCATCATCGACTTCATCGACATGGATGACGCCGAGCATCGCCGCCAGGTACTGCGTACGCTGGAAAAGGCACTTGCGCGCGACCACGCCAAGACCACGGTGTACGACTTCTCGCCACTGGGTCTGGTGGAAATGACCCGCAAGCGCACGGTCGAAAGCCTGGAACGGCAGCTGTCGGAAACCTGCCCGCAATGCAGTGGCCGTGGCAGTATCAAGACCGCCGAAACCGTGACCTACGAGATCTTCCGCGAGATCACCCGCGCCGTGCGCCAGTTCGAGGCGGCGCGCTTGCTGGTGATCGCATCGAGCAAGGTGGTCGCGCGCATCACCGACGAAGAGTCGGCCGCGGTGGCCGAGCTGGAGGAGTTCCTTGGCAAGAGCATTCGCTTCCAGGCCGATGATCAATACCTGCAGGAGCAGTTCGATGTGGTTCTGCTCTGAGCCAGCTCACCTCGCCGCACGGAAGCGCGAAGTGAGCTGATGACCACGCTGTTGCGCCACCGCCTACGCCGCTTCCGTCGCTACGCCTTGATGGCAGTGGCGATCGCGTTGGTGTGCGTGGCCTTGCTGGTCGGCACGGTCAGCCAGTTGCTGCCGATGGTGGAGGCGCATCCAGACAAGGTCGCCGCCTGGTTGAGTGAACGTGCCGGGCAGCCGGTGGCGTTTGATCACCTGGACACGCGCTGGACCCGGCGCGGCCCGATCCTGCAGCTTGATGGTTTGCGGGTGGGGCAGGGCGAGGGTTTACGCATTGGTCAGGCCGAAGTACTGGTGGCGGTGTATTCGGGCTTGCTGCCCGGTGCGCCGCTGACCGAGCTGCGCCTGCGCGGGCTGGCGCTGACCCTGCAGCGGGCTGATGACGGCCGTTGGTCGGTGCGAGGTCTGCCCGAGTCCAAAACCGGCGGCGATCCACTGGACGCGCTGCGCAGGCTAGGCGAGTTGCAGGTGATCGGTGGCCAGCTGCAGATACAGGCGCCGTCGATCGGCCTGCAGACCCGCATTCCGCGCATCGATCTGCGCCTGCGTGTGGACGGTGAGCGTCTGCGGGTGGGCGCCAAAGGCTGGATCGATACCAAGGCTGCGCCGGTCACCGCGGTATTGGATTTCCAGCGCCAACGCGGTGATGGCCAGGCTTGGTTCTCGGCCGATCCGGCCGAGCTGGGGGCTTGGTCCGAATTACTGAAGTTTGCCGGGGTGCAACTGCGCCAGGGCAAGGGCGAACTGCAGAGCTGGGTGCAGCTGCGGGACAACCGCGTGGTGGCGGTCAGCGCCGAGGGCGAACTGGACGATGTGCAGCTTGCCGGTGCGCCGTTGCAGGGCGCTGCCGCGCCTGGCGTTGCGTTCAACAAGCTGCAGCTGCGCGCGCGCTGGAAGCTGATTGATGGCGGTTGGCGGTTGGACGCGCCCACGCTGAGGATCGCCACCGACAGCACTACCCAGTCACTGGACGGCTTGCTGCTGGCCGGCGGCAAGCATTATGCGGTGCAGGGCAAGCAGCTCGACGCGGGCCCGCTGCTGCAGGTACTTGCGCTCAGTGACCGCTTGGAGCCCAGCCTGCGGAACTGGCTGCATCGTTCCAAACCGTCGTTGAAATTTGCCGATATCAGCCTGCTCGGTACTGCCGATGGCCCTTTGCGTGCCAGTGGCGAACTGTTGGACGCCAGCTTTGCGCCGGTGGGCGACAGTCCTGGCGTCAATGGCCTGCGCGGGCATTTTGAAGGCGACGCGCAGGCGTTTTCGCTGGCTCTGAAGCCGGATCACGTGGTGCGTTTTGATTGGCCTACCGGCTTTGGCGTGCTGCATGAGCTGCAGCTTTCCGGTGACCTGGTCGGTTGGCGCGAGGGTGCCGGCTGGCAGATTGCTACGCCGGCGCTGCGGGTGCAGGGCCGGAACTATGCCGCCGACGTGCGCGGCGGCCTGTGGTTCCAGGGCGACGGTACCCGGCCGTGGATCAATCTGGCTGCCAAGATTGATGATGTGCCGATGACCGCGGCCAAGCAGTTCTGGGTGCGCTCGAGCATGAGCGATGCGGCGATCGAGTGGCTGGATGCGGCACTGGTGGATGGCACCCTGCGCGGCGGCACCGGTCTGGCGGTCGGTGATCTGGACGACTGGCCGTTCACCGGCAACAACGGTCGCTTCGAGGCGGGCGGGCATATCGACGATGGCTCAATCCGCTTCCAGCAGGACTGGCCGCTGATGCAGCACGTCAATGCCGACATCAACTTCATCGGCGGCGGTTTCGATCTGAATGGACGTGGTGAGTTGGCCGGGGTGAAGGTGGATCATCTGCGCGCAGGTATCGCCAGTTTTGCCGACTCCAAACTGGTGGTGCAGGCCAGTACCGTTGACGAAAGCGCGCGCCTGCTGGCGATGCTGCGGCAGAGCCCGTTGCAGGCCAGCTATGGCGACACCTTGGACAATCTGACGGTGGCCGGAGCGGCGGCGGTCAATTTCGATCTGCTGTTGCCGTTGCACCATGATGGCGGTGGGCATCTGCTTGGCGACGTCGATCTGCGCGGCGTGCGCATGGCCGACAAACGTTGGGATCTGCAGTTCGAGGGTGTGCGCGGCAAGGCCCAATACAGCAGCGATGGCTTTGATGCGCCGGCCCTGCAGGTGCGGCATCAGGAGCGCGACGGCGTACTTGCGCTGCGTGCCGGTAAGCCGGTCAAGGATGCTGCGCATGCCTTCGAGGCCGAACTAAGCGCTGATCTGGATGCTGGCAAACTGCTGGACCGTGCGCCGGAGCTGGGCTGGCTCAAGCCCTACGTGCATGGCACCTCGGCTTGGACGGTCGGGGTCAGCCTGCCCAAGGAACAGGCCGGCGCGCGCACTGGCCCGCCAACCCTGTTGACCCTGCGTTCGGATCTGCAGGGCACGCGTCTGCAATTGCCTGCCCCGTTGAACAAGCCGGCCGCCGATGCCTTGGCGACGACCGTGCAGGCGGCCTTGCCGATGGGGGCCGGACGCATAGACGTGTCCTTCGGTAAGCTGATGGCCTTGGCAGCGCGCAGCCAGAACGGCAAGACCGGCGTGCAGGTCACGATGGGCAGCGACCGTGTCGATCACGAGCCGCCGGCCGACGGCCTGGTGGTCAATGGCCGGACTCCGTCACTGGACGCACTGGAATGGATCACCTTGGCGCGCGGTGGCCAGAGTGACGGTAGCGACGGCGGCGTGGCCTTGAAACAGGTGGACGTATTGGCCGACCAGTTGTTGATGGTGGGCGGGCGCTTCGCGCAGACCCGGCTGCAGTTGCGGCCCGGCGCCGATGCGGTTGCCGTGCAGCTTGATGGGCCGGCACTTGCGGGCAACCTGCGCGTACCTACCGCCGATGGCGGCACGGTCAGCGGGCAGCTGTCGCGGGTCTATTGGCAGGCGGCGACGGCGACGACGGCCGAGTCCAGCGACACCCCGGCAGAGCCGATCAATCCAGCCAATATCCCTCCGCTGGCACTGGATATCGACGACCTGCAGTTCGCCACAATCAAGCTCGGCCAGACCCGCCTGCGCACGCGCCCGACCAGTGACGGCCTGCAGGTACAGGAGCTGGCAATCCGCGCACCCAAGCAGGTCATCGACGTGCAGGGACAGTGGCGCGGGGTTGGCGCGCAGGCGCGTACCCAAGCCACAGTGGCAATGCAGAGCGAGGATCTGGGTGATCTGCTGCAGCGTATGGGTTATGCCGGGCAGCTGCGCGGCGGCCAGGGCAAGGTGAATCTGCAGGCTGGCTGGCAAGGCGGCCCGATGGCGTTCAACATGGCTACGCTGGAAGGTGGCATGGACATGAACCTGCGCAACGGTCAGCTGCTTGAGGTGGACCCCGGCGCCGGTCGCGTACTCGGCCTGCTCAGCGTGGCGCAGCTGCCACGGCGCCTGCTGTTTGATTTCCGCGACCTGTTCTCCAAAGGCTTGGCGTTCAACCATGTCGAGGGCGCGATGCGCTTTGGCAACGGCCAGGCCAGTACCGACAAGATCGCCATCGAGTCGTCGGCGGCGGAGATCACTATCCGCGGCCAGGCTGACCTGGTAGGTCAGCAGTTCAACCAGACCATTGATGTGAATCCGCGCTCGGGCAATCTGCTTACGGTTGTGGGTGCGGTAGCCGGTGGTCCGGTAGGCGCTGCAGTAGGCGCCGCGGCCAACGCGGTGCTGGGCAAGCCACTGGGCGAGATCGGTGCCAAGACCTATAAGGTGACCGGGCCATGGAAAGACCCAAAGGTCGAAGTACTGGACCGTGACGCCGCCCGTCTGCCGCCGCCGGTAGTTACTCCCGGGGCGGCCAGCACCCCCTGAATCAGTGCAGGCTTGCATGAGGCGGGCCTGCCCCCATCTGGATAGTCATGACCGAAAACGCTCTCACGCTCGCCGAAACCCGCCTGCTGCTGCCCGCCGGGCTGGACGCCAATCGCCTGGAACGCACCTTTGGCACCCTGCTGGGGCCGGGCATCGATTTTGGCGATCTGTACTTCCAGCATTCGCGCCGTGAGAGCTGGAGCGTGGAGGACGGCATCGTCAAGGATGGTGCGCATTCGATCGAGCAGGGTGTTGGCGTGCGCGCGATTGCCGGCGAAAAGACCGGCTTTGCCTACTCGGACGATATCCAGCCGGCTGCTTTGTTGGCAGCCGCGCAGTCGGCACGCGCCATCTCCCGCGAGGGCGGTGAGCAGAATGTACGCTCGCTGGTGCGCGGCAGTGGTCGCGCGCTGTACCCAGCGCTGGACCCGGTGGACAGCATCGGCAACGAAACCAAGGTGGAAGTGCTCAAGCGCCTGGATCGCTATCTGCGTGCAGCCGATAGCCGCGTGCAGCAGGTGATGGTGAGCCTGTCCGGTGGCGTCGATACGGTGCTGATCGCGCGCAGCGACGGCGTGCTGGCCGCTGACGTGCGCCCATTGGTGCGCTTGAACGTGCAGGTAATCGTGGAGCAGAACGGCCGCCGCGAATCCGGCTATGCCGGCGGCGGTGGCCGTTACAGCTATGAAGAATTGTTTGCCGGTGAGCGCCCGGAAGCCTTCGCCCGCGAAGCGCTGCGGCAGGCGCTGGTGAATCTGGAGGCCATTCCGGCCCCGGCCGGCGTGATGCCGGTGGTGCTCGGTCCGGGTTGGCCCGGCGTGCTGTTGCACGAAGCGGTAGGCCACGGCCTGGAGGGCGATTTCAACCGCAAGGGCACCAGCGTGTATGCCGGCCGTATCGGCGAGCGCGTGGCCTCGCCGGGCGTGACCATTGTTGATGACGGCACCCTGGAAGGCCGCCGCGGCTCCTTGAACATCGACGATGAAGGCACCCCGACCCAGTGCACCACGCTGATCGAGGACGGCATCCTTGTCGGCTACATGCAGGACACGCTCAATGCGCGTTTGATGGGCGTTGCGCCGACCGGTAATGGCCGTCGCGAATCCTTCGCGCACATGACCATGCCGCGCATGACCAATACGTATATGCGTGCAGGCAACCATGATCCGGAGGAGATGATCCGTTCGGTGAAGAAGGGCTTGTACGCGGTCAACTTCGGCGGCGGCCAGGTCGACATCACCAGCGGCAAGTACGTGTTCTCGGCGACTGAGGCTTACTTGATCGAAGACGGCAAGATCACTGCGCCGGTGAAGGGTGCAACTTTGATCGGCAACGGTCCGGAGACCATGCAGAAGGTGCGCATGATCGGCAACGATCTGGCACTGGATGAAGGTGTGGGTATCTGCGGCAAGGACGGGCAGAGCGTGCCGGTCGGTGTCGGCCAGCCGTCGTTGCTGATTGATGGGCTGACGGTGGGTGGTACGCAGGCTTGAGGGTTAGGCTGAAGAGCCGCCCTCATCCGCCCCTTCGGGGCACCTTCTCCCGCTTGCGGGAGAAGGGACAGCTGGCATTTGGGGCGGGGCCCGAGATTCGCTCAGGTAGCAGTGATTCAATCCCTTCTCCCGCAGGCGGGAGAAGGTGCCCCAACGGGGCGGATGAGGGCAAGCTTTCCGCTACAGAACCAAACCAGCAGCAAACCCGCTCAACCCAGATCAATCCTGCTCGTCGTCGCCATCCACATCATCGGCATCGTCATCGCCAGCAAACTCAGCGGCCGCGCTCAATACCGGCACCAGCATCAGCTCGCGCAGCACCTGGTAGATCTCGCGGTAGGCGCGCGGCGGCTTGTTCTTGGCCTTCTCGGCCAGCGCATTGCGCACCAGCGTGCGCAGGGCTTGGCGGTCGGCTTCCGGATGTTCGTCCAGCAGTTCGCCCAGGGCGACGTCGCCCTCAGCCAGCAACCGCTCACGCCAGCGCTCCATGCGGTGCATGATCGCCACTTCACGACGCGAGGTCTCGCTGTTGGCGTCCAGTGCGTTGCGGATCGCCTCCAGCGTCTCGTCTTCCTCGCGGCGCATCTGCTTGGCCAGGAACGCCAGCTGACGCTTGCGCGCACCGTGCGAAGTGATCCGCTTGGTGTATTCGATGTGTTCCAGCATGCCTTCCGGGATCGGCAGGCGCGCCAGCTGGGCTGGGGTCAGCTCCACCAGGGTTTCGCCCAGGGCCAGCACTTCCAGCGCTTCGCGCCGGTTCTGGCTACGGCTTTCGCCCAAAAATTCACCGGTTTCTTGATCGCGTCCGCGCATCGCACTGCTACCTACTAAACTTCATGACAGGAAAGCCAGGCGCTCGCCGGGCTCCACGAAAAATCCACGTCACGCCGCCGCCAGTCATGCAAGACCGGGCAGATGTGAAGGGATTCGGCCACCAAGGATAAAGCATTGAACGCCATTAACACCGATAAGCCTGCCGCCGACGACAGCCTGCAGCGCCTGGAACGCCTCACCGGCATCTCCCAGCGCCTGCTGGAACGGGCTCGCGCCATGGGCGCCAGCCAGGCCGAGGTCAGCTGCAGCGAGGACCGCGGGCTGGATGTGAATGTGCGCCTGGGCGAGGTGGAAACGGTCGAAGCCACCCACGACCGCGGTATCGCGGTGACCGTGTACTTCGGCCAGCGCAAGGGCAGTGCCAGTACCGCCGACCTGCAGGAATCCAGCCTGGAGGCCACCGTGGCCCAGGCCTGCGCGATCGCCCGCCATACCGAGGACGATCCGGCCTCCGGTCTGGCCGATCCGGCGCTGATGGCCACCGAGTTCCCAGATCTGGACGGCTGGCACCCTTGGGAGCTGAGCGCCGAGCAGGCGCTGGACCTGGCGTTGGCCTGCGAATCGGCAGGCCGTGACAGCGACAGCCGCATCAGCAATTCCGACGGCGCCTCGGCCTCCACCGCGCAGAGCGTGTCCGTGTATGCCAACTCGCATGGCTTCATCGGCCGTGACCGCAGCAGCCACCATTCCATCGGTTGTGCGCTGATCGCCGGCCAGGGCGACGGCATGCAGCGTGACGGTTGGTATACCAGCGCGATTGCCCGCGAAGACCTGGACGATCCAGCGGCGGTGGGCCTGCGCGCAGCCGAGCGCACGGTCGCCCGGCTGCAGCCGCGCTCGCTGCCGACCGGTGAGGTGCAGGTCTTGTTTGCTGCGGAAATGGCGCGTTCCTTGATTGGCCATCTGCTCAGCGCAGTCTCCGGCGGCGCCCTGTATCGCCGTGCCAGCTTCCTGCTCGACAGTGTGGACACCCAGTTGTTCCCGGACTGGTTTGCCATCGACGAGCTGCCGCTGCTGCGTCGCGGCCTGCGCTCCAGTTCCTATGACGGCGAAGGTGTTGCGACCCGCAACTCGGCCTTGATTACCGGTGGCGTATTGCAGCGCTACATCCTCGGCAGCTACTCGGCACGCAAGCTCGGCCTGCAGACCACGGCCAACGCCGGTGGCGTGCACAACCTGAAAGTGAAGGCCAACGCCGGTGACCGTGCATCCATGCTGTCGGGTATGGGCACGGGTCTGCTGGTGACTGAGCTGATGGGGCAGGGCGTCAATGGCATCACCGGCGATTACTCGCGCGGTGCCGGTGGTTTCTGGGTGGAGAACGGGCAGATCGCCTACCCGGTGGACGGCATCACCATTGCCGGCAACCTCAAACAGATGTTTGCCGGCATTGAAGCGGTGGGTAGCGATGTGGACGTGCGCTCGCATGTTTCCACCGGCTCGATCCTGGTGGGGAAGATGACCGTGGCAGGTAATGATTGACGCAGTCTTGCCAAACAGCGGACTATTCTTACGTGGAAGCTAATGTGCTTCCTATAGCTGTCTACCTTTATGGATACGCCCTTTACAAGGATCTTGGGGAAACAATGAGCGATTACCAGACCACTCCGCCGCCGGCGCCGACCGGCTCGCCGAATGCTGAAGAACGTCAGTGGGGCATGTTTGCCCATCTGGCTTCGCTGAGCGGCATCATCATCCCGTTCGGCACATTGCTGGGCCCGCTGATCGTCTGGCTTGTGAAGAAGGACACCATGCCGTTTGTGTCTGATCAGGGCAAAGAAGCACTTAACTTCAACATCACCGTGTTCATTGCACTGGTGGTGTCGGGCATTCTGACCCTGGTTCTGATCGGCCTGCTGCTGCTGGCCGTGGTTGGCATCGCATGGCTGGTGCTTACCATCATGGCTGCGATGGCTGCCAACAAGGGCGAGACGTATCGCTATCCAATGACCCTGCGTCTGATCAAGTAATCGATGCGATGGTTGTTTGACGAAAAGCCCGGGGATTCCCGGGCTTTTTGTTTATCTGCGACGTCGCGGATTTGGTCTATGTGTGATTTTGTGGGAGTGGCGTCAGCCACGAAGCCGATGGTCCGGCAGTCCGCAGAGCGCCGATGATCGCTACAACCAGCCCCGTAACTTCGTTCCCCCCCTTTGCCGCAGGCAAGGGAGGGGTTGGCTTCGCGCTGTTGGTTTGTGAGCTTCGCGGCTTACGCCGCTCCCACAACAGCAGCGGGGCTGCGCTCAATGCGAGCGACGTACCGTCAGCTCGGCCAAGGCCGACAATGCCGCCGCGCGCTGACCGAACGGAATCAGTGCCGCCTGCATAGCCGTTGCCAGCTCGGCCAGGGTGGCCTTGGCGCCGTCCATGCCCAGCAATGAGGGGAAGGTCGACTTGTCCTGTGCCTGGTCCTTGCCGGCGGTCTTGCCCAGCTGCTCGGAGCTGGCCTCGACATCAAGGATGTCGTCGCGGATCTGGAAGGCCAGGCCAAGGGTGTCGGCGAAGCTGTCCAGCTGCGCAAGCTGAGCGTCGCTGGCCTCACCGCACAGTGCGCCCATGCGTACCGCGGCGCGGATCAGCGCGCCGGTTTTCATCCCATGCATGCGCTTGAGATCGTCCAGCGTCTGCCGCTGGCCGGTGGCGTCGATGTCCAGCGCCTGCCCGCCGCACATGCCGGCAGCGCCGGAGGCGCTGGCAAGGGTCTGCACGCAGTTCAGCGCCAGGGTCGGCGGCATCCACCCGCCCGCCAGGATTTCAAAGGCACGGGTCTGCAAGGCGTCACCGGCGAGGATGGCGGTGGCCTCGTCAAAGGCGATATGGGTGGTCGGGCGGCCGCGACGCAGCGCGTCGTCGTCCATCGCCGGCAAGTCGTCATGTACCAGCGAATAAGCGTGGATGAATTCGACTGCAACCGCGGCCGCGTCCAGGCGCGCTTCGTCGGCGCCGAACAGGTAGCCGGTGGCGTAGACCAGCATCGGCCGCATGCGCTTGCCGCCACCCAGCGCTGCATAGCGCATGGCCTGATGCAGGCGTTGCGGGGCAAGCTCCGGGTCGGGCAGGGCGTCTTGCAGCTGTTCTTCGGTGCGTTCCAGCCAGCGGGTGAGCAGGGCGTCAGTCTTCATTGCCGCTGCTTTCAAAGGGCTCGGACTTCTCCGGCTGGGCCGGATCGGTAACCAGACGCACACGCAGTTCGGCCTGTTCCAGCGCCTGTTGGCACTGGCGGTAGAGACCTACGCCACGTTCGTAAGCGGTCAGCGACTGATCCAGACTCAGGTCGCCGGCTTCCATCTTCTCTACCAGCTGTTCCAGCTCTTCAAGCGATTGCTCGAAGTGGGCCACCGGTGAGGTTTCATTGGGGGACTTCTTTGCCATGACGCAAGTGTGAGCGGCCAGCGGGAAAGGGTCAATTCACCGGATCTGGCGATTGCCATTCAATTGCCGCACCGTGGGCCTGCAGCCATGTCTGCAGCGGGGCCGAAATGACCCGGTCTGCCGCCGCCAGCACAGTATCGCCAGTACATAGCAGCGGCAGCTGCGCGCGCAGCCACGGCGGCACGTCCGCCTGTTGCAGGCAGTGTTTGAGTTGGTGGCTGTGGCTGCGCCCCGGCAGCTGGATGCGCTCACCACCATGGCGTTGACGCAACTGTAACGGCTGATCAAAGGCGTTCGTGCCGTGCAGCAGCAGTTTGCCGCCATCGGGTAGCTCTGCTGGAGTGGTGCCGTCCCATTGGCGTGTCCAGCCCTCGGGCCAGGGCGTGATCAAGGGCACTGCATGCAGCTGGTCACGCCAGCGCACGATACGGGCCTGCTGCCAACGGAACTCGGCTTGCTGGTCATTGCCGGCGACCAGCAGCTGTTGCTGGATCGTCAGAACGCCGTTGGCGGGCAGTGCAGGCAGTCCTTGCTGCTTCACCCACAAGCGCAGTACGCGGGATTGTTGTGGGGCTGTGAGTTGCTTGAGCTCGGTGAGCTGCAGCGCGTTCTCTGCGCACAGGCAGTGCTGCAGCAAGGCAGCATCGTTCTCGTGCAACAGCACCGCTGCCTGCGCCGCGAGCTCGGCGCTGCGAGCCATCGCTGCTGAGGCGTGTGGCCAACGCTGGCGCAGCAGTGGCAGCACCTGCAGACGCAGGAAATTGCGGTCGAAATCGGTGCTGTCGTTGCTGGGGTCCTCGATCCACTGCAGTTGATGCTGGCTGGCGTAGGCTTCCAGTGCGGTGCGCGGCAGCTGCAGTAGTGGGCGCCACAGTGTGTTGGCCCCGAAGCTACGTTGTGCCTGCATCGCGGCAAGGCCATCGACACCGGCGCCGCGCAGTGCGCGCAGCAGGAAGGTTTCTGCCTGATCGTCCTGGTGATGGGCCAGCGCCAGCCATTCGCCTTCGTGCAGATGTGCTTTGAATGCTGCATGGCGGGCATCGCGGGCGGCCGCTTCCAGACCTCGGCCAGCATCGCGCGGAACATCGACGTGCACTACCTGTAACGGGATGTTCCATTGCGCACAGAAGTGGCTGCAGTGCTGCTGCCAGTCATCGGCAGCCGTCTGCAGGCCGTGATGCACGTGCAGTGCGCGCAGGCTGCCAGGTTGGCGGCCGGGGGCATGGGCAAGCAGATGCAGCAGTACGGTGGAATCCAGACCGCCGCTGAAGCCGACCATCACCGGGATGTCGATTGCGGACTGCAACAAGGAAGAGGAAGGAGGGTTCATCACCGCGCCGAGTATCGGCGGCAGGGGGCGATGGCTGCAAATGTTGCTGCCAGATGTTGTGGGAGCGGCGTCAGCCGCGAAGCAGATGGACCATCCGATTGCAGGCTGGCTGATTCCATTGATACCAGCTTCGCGGCTTACGCCGCTCCTACAAATCCGGGGGGAGCTCGGCGGTCGTGGGCTGGCCGCCCTTGTAGAGCGGAGCCATGCTCCGCTGGGAGCATTGCCGGTAGAGGCCCTGCCGAGCATGGCTCGGCACCACGCTGGTTTCGTATTGGAGCGCGCCTGCAATTTTGTAGGGGCGGCGTCAGCCGCGAAGCAGATAGCCCTTCAGGTTGCAGGCTTGCTGGCGACTTCGTTGATACCAGCTTCGCGGCTGACGTCGCTCCCACAAGCCGACACAAAATCCAGCTCAGGGCAGAGGTTTGCCCGCCCTGTCGATGCGGTAGTGCTTGCCGCCTTCGATGGCGGTGTGGCCGCCGGGGTCGGGTTTGCCGGGCGCGCAGCCTTGGCACACCTCGGCAACGCCATCCTTGAACGGCCAGCCCCAATCGAAGCGGGCAGCGAAGGCTGGTTGCAGTTGACGGTCGTAGTAGCCGATCCGGCCGTCGAGCATTGCCCGGGTCAGGCCGTCCTCGAAGTAGTCCGGACCGTTGTCGTAGGTGATTACCGCGAGCTGGCGGCCATCGCTGCGCAGGTAGTAGTGCTGTTTGCCGGCAATCACTGCCGCCAGCCCATCGGCATCGTAGTCAAGCTGCGCCAGTGCGGTTTCGGAGACGACCAGCTTTCCGTTGCTGGACTGTTTGCAGCCGTCCAGTACCTTGAACATCTCGGTGTCCAGTCGATGGCAGGCCTCATCGGCCAGCGCGATTGGCGATAACAAGGCCAGTGACAGCAACGCTGTCACTGGCCCCGCAACAGTGCGCCGGTTGCGGCTCACTGCGCCTTGCGTTCGAACTTGGCCGGCTGCGGCAGTTCCACCGGCACGCCATGTGCGTCGCAGGTGCCCAGTTCGCACAGGCGCTCGCGCAGGCGTGGGGTGGACTGCACGATCAGATGGTAGATGGTGTTCTGTTCCATCGTGCCACGCACCGCTTTGCTGCCCGGGCCACGCGCCCAGATGCCGACGTCTTCGCCGCCGTGCGATTCGCTCTTGGACGGCACCAAGGCTTCCTGCATGTAGTCCGGGTGCTCGGTGTCGACGTGGGTCAGGTCGGGACGGCCGTTGGCTGCCTCGAAGCTGCTCGGGCCATGCGGGAAGCGCTTCGGGCCGGCCGGCTGCTGGTTGCTGGCACCGGTATAACCCGGGCCGTTGGCATAGCTCAGGGTGGTGTAAGGCATGCCCATGCCGTCGCGGGCCAGATCCAGCGCGCCCATGCCGTCTTCGCCGCCCTTGTCCTTGACCTTGCCGAGGATGGCATTGCCGCGCGCCGGGTAGCCGACGAAGTTCAACGTGTGCGAGTGATCGGCGGTGACGATGATCAGGGTGTCTTCGGCCGAAGTGGCGTCCATGGCGGCCTTGACCGCATCAGACATGGCGATGGTGTCGCCCAGTGCACGTGCCGCGTTGCCGCTGTGGTTGGCGTGGTCGATGCGTGCACCTTCGACCATCAGTACGAAGCCTTGCTGCTGCTTGGACAGGGTGGTGATGGCGGCGCGGGTCAGCTCGGCCAGCGACGGCTCACCGGCCGGGTCCTTGGGGCGGTCCTGCTCGTACTGCATGTGGTCCGGCTCGAACAGGCCCAGCAGTGCCGGCGCGTTGGCGGCGGCCTTGAGCTGGGCCGCATTCCAGACGTAGGCACCCTGCGGGTGCTTGGCCTGCCATTCGGCGACCAGGTTGCGGCCGTCCAGGCGCAGGCCGACCTTGTCGGCGTATTCCGGGTCCTGCTCGTTGACGGTGGTGAACTGGCCACGACCGCCGCCGAGGGCCACCAAGGGGCCTTGCCCATAGCGGGCAGTGGAGAGCAGCTGCTGCGCGATATCCGTGCAACCTGCGGCCTTGGCCGCTTCCGGCAGGTCGGTATCGTTTTCCCAGTTGCGCTCGGGCGAATGCGCATACGTTGCTGCCGGGGTGGCGTGGGTCAGGCGCGCCGTTGAGACGATGCCGGTCGCCAGACCGGCGCTGTCGGCCAGCTGCAGCCAGGTCAGCAGGCCCTTGGGCAGGCTGTCGGCGCAGTTGTTGCGGCTGCCGGCGCTGACGCCGATGGCACCCATATGGGTCTTCACGCCGGTGGTGATGGCGGTCATGGTGCCGGCCGAATCGGGCGTCTGCGAGTCGGTGTTATAGGTTTTGCTGAACGCGGTGGCCGGGAAGCGCTCCCAGGACAGCAGGTTCTCTTCACCTGGCTGGCCCTTGCGCTGGCCTTCGAGGATGCGCGCGGCGGCCACGGTGGTCAGACTCATGCCGTCACCCAGGAACAGGATCACGTTCTTGGCCTTGCCGGCCATGGCGCCATTACCGGCGGCGCGGGCGGCGCCATCGCGGTACCACCACTGAGGCGTTTCCCCGTCCGGGCGGGTGATCTGGGGGACGTCAACGCTGACGGCGTTGGCCGGGCCGGACTGCGGGCCGGTGCTGGCGCAGGCGCCAAGCAGCAGGGTGGACAGGGCGGCGGACAGAAAACTGGCTTTGTGCATCGTGGTTGTTACCGCTGGATGAATACAGGCCGCCATTATGGTCAAGCGTGGAAGGCATGCATATGACACGCAGCTTTTCTGTGTGGGCATCGTGCTGGCTGAGGCCTTGCGCTATCGTGGCAACCTTCGATTTGTTTTCCGGATTGACGATATGAATGTGGTTTCTGCCTGGCTGCGGATCCCCTTCTGGCAACGGGTGGTTGGCGGCTTCGTGCTGGGTGCGCTGGCTGGTTGGGCGCTGGGACCGGCTGCCGAGACCTTCTTTGGCCCGCTGGGCGAGCTCTACGTCACCCTGATCAAGATGATCGCGGTGCCGTTGGTGTTCTTCGCGGTGATCAATGCGATCGGCTCGCTGCATGGGCAGAAGTCGGTGGCTGCCCTCAGTGGCCGCACCTTCCTGTGGTTTGTCATCACTGCCGCGCTGGCGGTGGGCATCGGTCTGCTGGTCGGTACGGTGATGCAGCCCGGCACCGGTGGCCTGAAGCTGGCGGTGGACACGGCATATACCCCGCGAGACGTACCCTCGATCGCCAAGGTGCTGATGGATGTGGTGCCGTCCAATGTGTTCTACGCGCTGGCCGGTATCGGCACCAAGGCCAATGCAGCCGGTGAACAGGTGCTGGCGGCTGGCCGCGGCTCGATCCTGCCGGTGATCTTCTTCGCCGGCCTGCTTGGCTTCGCGATGGTCAAGCTGGGCGAGAAGGTCAATGAGGCGCGCAAGCTGGTCGGGCAGATGAGCGAGATCATGATCCAGGTGACCCGCTTCGTGCTGGAGATGACGCCGCTGGGTACCTTCGGCCTGATCGCCGGCCTGGTCGGCAGCTATGGTTTCGAGAAGCTGCTGCCGCTGGGTAACTTCGTGCTGGCGTTGTATGTGGCCTGCGCGCTGCATATCGTCGTCGTCTACAGCAGCCTGCTGCTTGCGCATGGATTGAATCCGTGGAAGTTCTTCCGCGGCGCGGCGCCTGGCATGCAGGTGGCGTTTGTAGCCTCGTCGAGCTTTGCGGCGATGCCGGTGGCGATGCGGTCGATCAGTGACAACCTTGGCGTCAACAAGGATTACGCTTCATTCGCGGTGCCGCTCGGTGCCAGCATCAAGATGGACGGCTGCGGTGCGATCTACCCGGCCTTGTGTGCGGTTTTCATCGCCCAATACACAGGCGTGCCACTGACCCCGGAGCAATACGTGATCGTGCTGATCGCCTCGGTGCTGGGTAGCTTCGGCACCGCTGGCGTGCCAGGTACCGCGGTGGTGATGGCAACGGTGGTGCTGAGCGCGGCCAACCTGCCGCTTGAGGCGATTGGTTACCTGTACGCCATCGACCGTATCCTCGACATGATGCGCACCATGACCAATGTCACCGGGCAGATGGTGGTGCCGGTGATCGTGGCCAAGGAGACCGGGCTGCTCGACCAGCAGGTATACGACGCTGCTGGGACACCTGCGATGGGTGCCGGTGCCAATGGTCGCCACCTGGACTAGCGGTCCTGCTATTTCAGGGTAAGAAAAAGGCCGGCTTTGCCGGCCTTTTTCATGTCCAACGGTCGTGGTTTGTAGCAGGTGTAACAGCTGTCTGTAACAACGCTGATACAGCGGCGTGAAAGCCATGCCGCACATGCCTTTCAAGGTTCCGTCGGGGCTGCCATGTGCCGGCTTAGAGATCCGCACTGCTGTGACATTGATACACTTGCAGTTGCCGGTTTTATTTATTAACTAATTGTTTTTACTGGTAATAGAGGTTTGGCACGGATGCTGCTCTATCACTCGCGTTGGTACGAGTGGACGACGCAATGGACAGCTGGACCCTACATCGTTATGCCGCCCTGATCGGACTGTTGCTGATCAGTGCTAGCGCCAGTGAGGCCGCCCTGGCTTCCGGTGCACGCCAGGGCGTAAAGGCACAGCCGGGCGAGATTGTGTTGTTGCGTGATGTATCCACGCGACCTGCCTACCGCATGGCGCCGCCGGGCATGGCCTTGATTGCCGACCCCTCACCGCGCAAGGAGCTGAACTCTGCCCTGGGCACCGGTGGCATGAGTGAGCTCAGTGATGACGACTATGCGGCGATGGGCTCGGGCGTAGCCGGTAGCCAGTTGGCCGGACATCATGGACAGACCACGGTCGAGCGGGTAACCACCGGTGTTGTTGGCGGTACCTTGGGGCGGGTTGTTGGTGGTGACGGAATGTTGTCCGGTGGCCAGCTGTCAGGTGCCATTGGTGGTCCCATGGGCGCTGTAGGCGGTGCGACACGCGGGATTGGTGACCAGGTGCGCGGTGCCTTGGCGCAGTTCCCCCTGGGCCAGCCGGCCGGGCCGGGTGGCAAGTGAGTGCCTCCATCGCCCGCATGACAGGTGCCTTGCTGGTGGTGATATCCGTAGCGGGCAATGCGCACGCGCAATCGGGCACTGACAGCTACAGCGGGATGCTGTCCTATCTCTCCACCGACACGCGGATCGAGGGTGGGGCCCTGGCCGGCGCCAATGGTTCGATCAAGGTCAACCAAGCCGCAGGCGACCTAAATCTGCAGGCAAACCTGCACAGCATGGCCAATGGCGAACAGGCATCGGCCAGTGTGCGCAGCCTGCAGCAGCGCCAGTCCAATCTTTTCAATTCACCGATGCAGGCCACGGCCACCATCGGCGGCAATGCGCTGGCAGGTGCCAGTGGCATCGCATCGATCAATCAGGCCAGTGGTGGCGGCAACACGGAGTTGAACTCCGTCACCGCAACACTGGCCGCACAGGGCATACGCGAGGCAAGTGATGAGGCCATGGCTTCGTCCGAGGTGCTCGCGTCGGCAGGGGGGCAGTCCGCTGTCACCGACCCACGCGCGACCCGAAGGGTAGGCGTGGAGGCATCCGCTTTGCGCGGATTTGATGGCGTACTGCAACTCAATCAGATCGCGGGATCAGGCAATGCAACGGAGAACAGATTCAGCATCTCCGTGCAGGGCACCCCGTGAGCACAGCTCCATCCACCCGATGCATCAGAAAACCTGAAGAGGGCACCATGAAAGCGATCAAATGGAATGTACTCGCCATGGCGGTTTCCGCGCTGACCCTCAGCGCGGCAGCCAATGCGGCGGACGACCAGAACGCGAGCGCGAACATCGATCACAAACACAACGTGACCGAGACGCGCACGAATACCAACACGAACACCAACATCAACACCAATGTTGATACCGATGTCGATCTGAAGTTGGATGCCGCAGCCCGCCTGCGCTACAACGACACGCGCAGCAACACGGATACGCGGACCAACACCGAGACCACCAATACCTGGTCCAGTGATGTAACCGAGAACGTACAGAAGACCTCGAACATCACTGCCGATGAGCGCAAGGAAAAGAACAACCACGGCGTTGATGTGAACATCGAGAAGGATATCCGCCTGAGCTCGGATGTGAACTTCTCCGGTGACCCGACCATTACCGGCAACATCGATCTGGACTCGGCCGCGATTGCCATCATTGACAACCGTCAGTCGATCTCCGGCAACCAGGCCCGCAATGGGTTGCTGGACAACACCGCATCGATCGGCGATGACGTGGGTTCAAATGCCTCGGGCAACCTGGGCTTCAACGTGGCCGCCGGCGACAACAACACACAGGATAATGCTGCTGCACTGTCCGCTGCCGATGCGTCCTTCAGCTTTGGCATGGCTGACGCCGAAGTGTTTGTGAACCAGGCTGGCACCAACAACATGACCTGGAACCATGGCGTGACCAATGATGCTGGCATCAGCGGCAACGCGTTCTCCGGCGCAGCCGGCAACATCGGTGTCAACGTGACCTCGGGCAACAACAACGAGCAGAAGAACGCTCTGGCTGCCTCGGTCGCCACCAGCGCCTATGCCACCTCGACCATCAGCTCGAACCAGACTTCGAGCGGCAACAAGGTCGAGAACAATGGCTACTACGACCGCCTGGTCAGCACCGTCAATGTAAACCTGAGCGGCAAGGTGACGGGTACTACCAGGGGTAGCGGCACCGGCGAATACACCGGTACCGGCAACTCCTACCAGAAGACCAACTTCTATCCGGACAACTGGAGTGGCGACACGCATCCGTCCGGTGACCAGACCGGTCACTCTGATTGGGACAACCAGACTCAAGGTGCCGTCGCCAATCCAAACCGTCCGGGCGTGGGCGGCATGGCGTGGGATACCGATGAGAAGGGCACCAGCAAGTTCAGCGAGATGGGAACGGCTGATCTGACGGCCAGCCTCAGTGGCCAGGTAAGCACCGTGAACTGGGTGGCGGTCAATGCGACCAACACCGCCAGTCTGTCGGGCGCAGCGTTCTCCAACGCGTCCGGCAACATCGGTGTGAACGTGTCCTCGGGCACGGGCAATCTGCAGGCCAACAGCCTCGCGCTGGCGGTGGCACAGCCGTCAACCGGTGGTGGCACCCCGACCAATGGCGGTGGTGAATAAGCGGCAACCGGATGCGTCATCCAGTGGGATGACGCGCCTGCTTCGTGCAACAAACCCGGCCATCCGCCAATGACCGGGTTCCGGGAGCCCCCATTCCTCTCCCCCGGGAGGGGGGCTCCCACCTTCCGGCGCTCTGGAGGTACTACGCTCATGCTTTGTCGCTCGCTGCTGTTGGCTTGTGCGTTGAGCTTGTCCCCGGGCCTGCTGCATGCGGGCGAGGTGGCATTCAGCAGTGTGTTGCCCAATGGCGCGTTGTACAGCGGCAAGATCGAGAGTATGAAGGAGCGGCGCTTCCGTAATCTGGTTCGGCAGCAGACCGACTACAGCTGCGGCGCTGCGGCGTTGGCGACCATTCTCAAACATGCCTATCACCTCAATACCGATGAGGCGACGGTGATCCAGGGAATGATGGGGGTTGCTGATCCGGAGTTGGTAAAGCAACGCGGGTTCTCGTTGTTGGATATCAAGCGTTACGTGGAATCGTTGGGCATGCGTGGTCGCGGCTATCGGATCGATGAAGAGCGGCTGATGAACCTGCGCGTCCCCAGCCTGGTGTTGATGGATGTACGTGGCTTCCGCCACTTCGTCGTACTCAAGCAGATACGTGATGGCATGGCCGAGGTGGCTGATCCGATTCTCGGTAACCGTGTGGTGCCGATGGCCGAGTTTCTTGAAGCCTGGCCATCGCGCGCCGTATTCGTGGTCATAGGCAGCGATTTCGACCGCAATACGGTGCTGCTGCAACCCAGTGAGAGGCCTAGTGCACGCGCGCTGTACGCGCGCCAAGGGGCCAGTCCGATTACCGATGCGGAACTGGTCGACTTTGGTTTCAGCCATGCCGACCTGTTCTGAAGGAGTGTTGTGATGAACGCAATCAAGTTCGCCCTGCTGGCCTTGGCGCTGAGTGTCGCGCTGCCAGTGCTTGGCGCGGAAACTCCACAAAAGCCGGGTAAAGGACTGCATGAAATACCCGACCCGGAACTCAATCTGATGCGCGGCCGCTATACCGTCGGTGGCAATGCGGTGGCCTGGTTCGGGGTGACCATGATCTCGACATGGCAGACCACCACGGGCCAGAACCTGCAGGGGACGATGCGGCTGGGCATGGATTTCAGCAAGGGTGGCAACGTACCGAAAGTGACGTTCACGCCCAGCGTCAGCATCACCGCAGCCAATGCACCGCTGCCTGATACCAGCGGCCGCAGCATTGATGGCAGTGGTTTGGACAACGTGGCAGGTGTCAGTCAGAGCGTACAGATTGCCGGCGACGGCAACCGCGCCAGCAATGTCATGCATCTGAACGTACGTAATGACGGCATCGTGCCGGGTGCTGATGGAACGGTGGCGGGCAATGCCTCCGCACAGTCGGGCGATGCCAGCGCGGTTGCCAGCTTCGACGGCAACGCGGCGCGCTTGCAGCTGACCATCCAAGGCCAAGGCGCGGTGCAGCAGTGGCTGCGCAGTGGCAGCGTTGGCCAAGGCATCCAGCTGACCAGCGATGGGCAACTGGTGAGCAATCGGCTGCAGATTGATCTGGTGAGGGAGTCGATGGCGGCGAACCTGCCGTTGGCCCAGAACGTGGCACAGGCCATCACGCTCAATCGGGGGATTGGCGGGATAGGCGGGCAGTGAGCAGGTGCGCGGCACGTGCTTTGGCGAGTTCAACGTAGAGGAACGAGACAATGAAACGACTGGCGATGGCGGCGCTGGTGAGTCTGACTGTGGCTTCACCACGGGTGATGGCGCAGGAGGCAACAGCCGGCAGTAAGGATGCAGAGGACGTAAGGGCACTGGTGGCACAGCTGGAGGCGCTCAAGGCCAGCTATGCGCAGGAAGTTCGGCGTCTGCGCGAGTTGGACATGCAGGTGCAGGCGATCCAGGCGCGGGTTACTGGCAAGACCGCGCAGGTGCTGCCGAATCCGCAGCTGCCTGCAGGCCAAGCTGTTGCGGTTCCTGTTCCTGCGGCGCCCGCCGCAGCTGCAGCGCCTGCCGGTGAGGGGTATGCCAGCAGCGCAGCCGAAGCACAGCAGGCCAAAGAGGCGGCGCGGCGCAGCGTGGATGACGTGAAGCAACAACAGTCGGCCCTGTTCAACCAACGGCTGACCCTGGAAAACAGCGTCACTTACGCGCGCTATGACCGCAAGCAACTCACGCTCAACGGCTTCCTGGCGCTGGACGCGATCTTCCTGGGCAATATCGCCATCGAGAATGTCGAATCCGATTCGCTTACCTACAATTTCGCGGCGCGCTGGGGCATCAATCCCCGGCTCACTTTGAATCTGGATGTGCCGTACATCGCCCGCAAGACCATTTATCAGAAGGGCGGTGCGGGTGGTTCGGCGGCAGCCATCGCGCAGGAGGAAACCCACGGCACCGGCATTGGTGATGTTACCGTCAGTGCAAATTACAAGTTGTTTGGTGAGCGTGGCTGGCGTCCGGAGACCGTCTTGACCGGCGGTGTCACCGCGCCGACCGGGCGCGAACCTTATGGTCTGGATTGGAAGGTGATCGAACGCGATGATGACAACTTCATTCGTTTCGCAGTGCCGTCCAAACAGCCAACCGGCAATGGGCTTTGGCAGGCCAACATCGGGCTGTCGGCGGTGAAGAGTGCGGACCCTGCGATTCTGTTCGGCAACATCGGCTTTGTACGCTCGTTCAAGCGCAGCTTCGGCGACATCGATGCCAATCCGGACACGGTCAATCCGGGCGAGGTGAATCTTGGCAACTCGTATTACTTCGGTGCCGGTGTGGCATTTGCGTTCAACGAGCGCACCAGCCTGAGCATTTCCTTCAGTGACCGTATGAGCGCACGTGCAAGCACGCGCTACAAGGACGGCAAGTGGATGAAAGTGATAGGCAGTGATGGCAATGCCGGTACGCTCAACCTTGGGGTGACGTATGCGCTGACGTCCAAGGCCACCTTTGTCACCTTGCTGGGAATCGGCTTGACCCCGGACGCGCCGGATTTCACCTTGGCATTCAAAGTGCCTTACATGCTGTAAGGATGTTTGCGGGATGACGATTGGTACGGGAAGGGGGCGCTGCGTTCAGTTGCTCAACGCAGCGCTTCCAGTTCCAGCTGGTGCTTGCGGCACATGCGGTAAATGGTGACTCGCGACACTTTCATCAGTCTGGCGCAGGCGCTGATGTTGTATTGGCTTTGTTGCAGGCAGGACAGCAGGGTTTCGCGTTCGGCATGGCTGCGCGCCTGGCTGAGTTGGGCGCCGTTGGCGGGCTGATTGAGCTCCAGATCGGTGCAGCTGATCAACTCGCCTTCGGCGGTGATCGCTGCACGTTGTACCCGGTTGAGCAGCTCACGCACATTGCCCGGCCATGAAAAACGATTCATGGCCTGACGTGCTTCAGTGGTGTAGCCGCGTGCGCGGGTGGGGTGACGCATGCGGAAGTTGCGCAGGAACTGCCGGGAAAGCAGCTCGATGTCACCGTCGCGCTTGCGCAACGGCGGCATCGCCAGGCGCAATACGTTGAGGCGGTAGTAAAGATCGCGGCGGAAACGGCCTTCTTCTACTGCGCATTCCAGATCCACGTGGGTGGCGGCGAGGATGCGTACGTCTACCGGAATGGGCTGGTTGCTGCCGACCCGCTCGATGGTGCCTTCCTGCAATACCCGCAACAGGCTGGTCTGCGCATCCAATGGTAGGTCACCGATTTCATCCAGGAATACGCTGCCGGTGTGCGCGGTTTCAAACAGACCTTGGCGCCGGCCGGTGGCGCCGGTGAAGGCGCCGCGCTCATGCCCGAACAGTTCCGACTGGATCAAGCTGGAAGGAATGGCGCCACAGTTGATGGCCTGGAAGGGCTTGCCGTTACGTGCCGACAGGCGATGCAGCGCATGCGCGGCCACTTCCTTGCCGGTGCCGGTTTCTCCGGTGATCAGGACCGGTAGATCGACCGGGGCGTACTTGCGCAGGGTGGCGCGCATGACCAGCATCACCTCACTCTCGCCGAGCAGGGTTTCCAGCACGTCTTCACTGGCTGATCGTGGCACTTCATTGCTCAGGCCCTGCAGCCCGCGTAGCAGTTCTTTCAGATCAGGAGGGTGCGGAAACTGCTGCCGACAAGCGGCAAGCAAGGGGTGGCTTGGCAATTGCTCGACGCCGTCGGTAGCCGGGGTGATGGCAAACAGCGGCATATGGTGGTGCTCGGCGGTGAGCTTGCCGATGCGCTCCAGCTCACTCTCCGAGCTGGTGCGGAAATCGATCAAGCCAACCACCATGTCGCCGCCGCGCATGCCAATGTCTGCGGGCTGTTGGGGAAGTACCGTTCGCACCTGCCAGCCATCCGCAGCCAGCATCACTTTCTCTCTTGCCCCCGGATTTCCAAACCAGATCACACAACGTGTACTTGACACAGATGTTGCGGCCATGCCTGGTCACTCCTCCATTCGGCGACACGATATACCTGTGTTTCGCGCATGCGCAATCGTATTTGGCACTTTGTTGGAGGTGGCTGAAGCCTTGTTCGTATTAATTTTTGTGCAAAGAAAGTGATGTCAAAAAGCCGGGCAATAAAAAAGCCGCAACCCGAAGGTTGCGGCTTGGCAGGTAGTTGCCGACAGGGCGCTTACAGCGCCACGCGACGTGCCTGCATGAACTTGTCACCCCAGTAACCGGTGAGCAGGGTGTCAGTGCGCACATCCTTGCCGGTGCTCGGTGCATGCAGGAAGCGACCTTCACCGACATAGATGCCGACGTGATCGACGCGGCCCTTGCGGCCGAAGAACACCAGGTCGCCGGCGGCCAGTGCGGCGCGGTCATTGATCAGTTCGGAATTGGCCTGGCTGGCCATTTCGCGCGATACGCGCGGCAGCTCGACACCCAGCGCGGTGCGGAACACATAGCCGACCAGTCCGCTGCAATCAAAGCCGGCGTCCGGTGAGGTGCCACCCCAGCGATAGGGGGTGCCCAGCAGGGTCATGGCGCGGCGCAGGATGGACTGCACCTTGCCGTCGGAATCGTTGGCCAGTGCTGCCTCGGTGGCAGCGGAGACACCCTTGGAGGCGTCGTAGGCGGAAATCAGGCGGCTGAGATCGCCGGCAAACATCGCCGAGCGGTCCATCAGTGGAATGGTGTCGCTGGCGGCCAGATGCGGCAGCAGCGCGGCGAGTGTGGCGGTGGCAGCGCTGTCAGCCTTGCTGCGCGGTGCTTCGGTTTTGGCCGCAGCTGGCTTGGTAGCTGGGGCGGTATCAGCGCTCTGAGCGAGGGCGGGCAGGCTGGCCAGAGCCAGTGCCGCAGCGCAGATCAGGCGGCGGAGGGTGAGCGAAACAATCTTTGGCTGGCTCGGATGGGACGTGTTGTCAGTCGTCACGCGGCAGTCACTAGGAAAAGTCGATGGGGGATCATGCCTTGTGAAACGTGTGGATAGGTACAATTTTCGTTAATAAATCGTTATTTTTCGTGTTGAAAGTCTCGTTTTACCGCAATACCCGCTTCGCACCGGTGTAATGATCACGCCAGTAGGCCCCATCCAAGTGGTCCAGGCGGACGGTTCCGCCGGTGCTGGGCGCGTGCACAAAACGGCCTTCGCCGACATAGATGCCTACGTGCCAAACGTTGCCCTTGTCGCCGAAAAAGACCAGATCCCCGGCGGCCAAGCGGTCGGTGGCGATCTTCGGGCCCTGGATGGCGGCCAGCTCGCGCGAGGTACGCGGCAGGTTCAATGCCAGCATGTCCCGGTACACATAGGTGACCAGACCGCTGCAGTCGAAGCCGGACTCCGGTGTGTTCCCGCCGTAGCGGTACGGGGTGCCAACCAGTCCCAACGCCCGCATCAGTACCGAGGCCGCTGCCGCAGGGTCGGCCGGGGCGACCGGCGAGTAATTGCGGGCCGGATTGGGCGCGGCAGCCCGTTTTGGCGGGCTGTGCCCGCAGGCGGTCAGCAGCGCGGCGGTCAGGAGCGTGGCCGGCAGGCGCCACGAGCGGAAGCGGAGAACTGGCGTGATGTGCATGGAGCCCGGATAATGCGCCACCTTAGAAGGCCGTCATCATGGCGGCGTCCTCGGCGGCCGACAAGCCGCCCCAACGTCTGCCAGCGGGCAGCCATTTATCAGAGTTGCGCATGAAGATCGAAAAAGACCGCGTCGTCCGTTTCCACTACACCGTCTCCGAAGTTGGCCAGGAGCCGATCGAAAGCTCCAAGGACCGTGATCCGTTGGCCATCCTGATCGGCCACGGCAACATCATCCCGGGCCTGGAAGCGGCGATGATGGACAAGGAAGCCGGCGAGAGCTTCGGCGTCGACGTGAAGTCGACCGACGCCTACGGTGAGCGCCGCGAGGGCATGACCCAGCGCGTGCCGAAGAAGCACTTCGGCAAGACCCCGTTGATCCCGGGCACCCAGGTGATCCTGCAGACCAACTTCGGCCCGCGTGCGGTCACCGTTGAGAAGGTCGGGATGACCGTGGTCGACGTTGACCTGAACCACCCGATGGCCGGCAAGGACCTGCATTTCGACGTGGAAATCATCGAAGTGCGCGAAGCCAGCGAAGAAGAAGTGCAGCACGGCCACGTGCACGGCGACGGCGGTCACCAGCACTAAGCGGTTGCCGTAAGGCAATGCAGCACCGGAACGGCCCGCGAAAGCGGGCCGTTCTGCGTTGTAGCGCCGGTCCCATGTAGTGGGGGGGGGGGGGGGGGGGGGGGGGGGGGGGGGCGGGGGGGGGGGGGGGGGGGGGGGGGGGGGGGGCGGGGGGGGGGGGGG